>JASLDK010000292.1 GCA_030145945.1 Nocardioides sp. | reverse complement strand
TGCTGCTGCCCGTCGCCTTCCTGGTCACCGCGACCGGTTCCGTGCTCGTGGTCAACCTCCAACTGCGACTGATGGACGTCGCCGGTGGCGCGATCACCCTCGGTGCCGCGATGAACCACGCCGCCCTCAACATCGCCAACGCGCTCGGCGCCTGGCTCGGCGGCATGGTCATCGCCGCCGGACACGGCTACCGCGCGCCGGCGCTCGTCGGGGCCGGCCTCGCCGCCATCGGTACGGCGATCCTGCTGGTCTCGGCAGCCGCCCACCAGCGACAGTCTCGGGTCGTCGTACCCGAATAGCCGATGCCCCGCGGGCCTGAGAGAATCGTCTGCATGTCCGCCACCACCGAGCACCCGCCCGTGCCGGAGACCGCGCAGCCGGCTGCGCCCGAGGGAGCTGCGCGTCCGCGGGTCCTCTCCGGCATCCAGCCGACGTCGGACTCCTTCCACCTCGGCAACTACGTGGGAGCGGTCCGGCAGTGGGTGGACCTGCAGAACGACCACCAGCCGTTCTTCTTCATCGCCGACCTGCACGCCCTGACGGTCGACTGGGACCCCAAGGTGCTGCGGGAGCGCACCTTGCGCAGTGCCGCGCAGCTGATCGCGGCCGGTGTCGACCCCGCCAAGTCGGCGATCTTCGTGCAGAGCCACGTGCCCGCCCACGCCCAGCTCGCCTGGGTCCTCAACGGTCTGACCGGCTTCGGCGAGGCCCGTCGGATGACCCAGTTCAAGGACAAGTCGGCCAAGGGCGGCGAGGGCGCGGCCAGCGTCGGGCTGTTCGCCTACCCGGTCCTGATGGCGGCCGACATCCTGCTCTACCGGCCGCACTACGTCCCGGTCGGCGAGGACCAGCGTCAGCATCTCGAGCTGACCCGCGACCTCGCGCAGCGCTTCAACCACCGCTTCAAGAAGACCTTCCGGCTGCCCGAGCCCTACATCCTCAAGGCCACGGCCAAGCTCTACGACCTTCAGGAGCCGACCCGGAAGATGTCGAAGTCGAGCTCCTCGCCCGGCGGCATCATCGAGATGCTCGACGACCCCAAGGTCACGGCGAAGAAGATCCGCTCGGCGGTCACCGACTCCGGCAGCGAGGTCCGCTTCGACCTCGAGGAGAAGCCCGGCATCAGCAACCTGCTCACGATCTATTCGGCGCTGACCGGCGAGAGCATCGCCTCCCTCGAGGAGCAGTACGCCGGCCGGATGTACGGCGACCTCAAGAAGGAGCTCGCCGACGTGGTGGTCGACTTCGTCACGCCGTTCCGGGACCGGACTCTTGAGCTCCTCGACAACCAGGACCACCTGATGCAGGTGCTCGCCCAGGGCGCCGAGACCGCGGGTGCGGTCGCCGAGGCGACCCTGCGCGACGTCTACCAGCGGGTGGGCTTCGTCGCCCCGACGGCTCTGCGGGCGGACGGTCGCTGATGCCGGTGATCGGCGTCGCCGTCGCCGTACCGGAGCCGTGGGCCAGCGAGCTCTACGACTACCGGTTGCGGATCGGCGACCCGACGGCCGAGGGCGTGCCGAGCCACATCACGCTCATCCCTCCGACCGAGATCGACGAGCTCGCCGACATCGAGGCACATCTCGAGGCTGCGGCGAGCGAAGTCGAATCGTTCCGAGTGCATCTGCGCGGAACGGGTACCTTCCGGCCCGTGTCGCCCGTCGTCTTCGTCAGCCTCGCCGAGGGAATCTCCCAGTGCGAGCAGCTGGCGTCCGCCGTACGACGCGGGCCGCTGGCCGTCGAGCTGAACTACCCCTATCACCCTCACGTGACAGTGGCCCATCACCTCGACGACCCGGCACTGGATGAGGCATTCGCCGATCTCGCGGGCTTCGACTGCGCCTTCGACGTGACCGACTTCCACCTCTACGTCCATGACGAGCGGGACGGTTGGCTGACCTCCCGCACCTTCCCCCTGGGCGTTCCTGGCTGAACCGGGTTGATCCGGGCTGGTCGGACTGATCGGGCAGATGAACAGGAGCGGGTGAACCGATGTGAAACTCCTCGACGGAGTCAAGGCGAAGGGCGCCGAGTTGCGCGAGCGGTTCCCGCTCGTCGACCACGTCGTGCGGATGCAGGAGCACTACTCCGCAGCCCAGGGCAGCCAGCAAGCCGGTGCGGTCACGTACTTCGGCTTCCTGTCGATCTTCCCGATCCTCGCCCTCGCCTTCTTCGTGGTGGGCTGGATCGCCCGTGTCTACCCCAACGCCCAGGACACGCTGCTCACGGCCATCGACCGGGTGCTGCCTGGGCTCGTCGGCGGCGGAACGGGTCAGGTCGCTCTCAGCGACGTGCAGGATGCGGCAGGCGCGGTCGGGCTGATCGGCCTCGTCGGTGTGTTGTACGCCGGCCTCGGCTGGCTGTCCTCACTCCAGTCCGCGCTGATGGTGCTCTTCGAGATGCCCGCCCGCCTGCGTCCGAACTTCGTCGTCGGGAAGCTCCGCGACCTCACCACCATGGCAGTGCTCGGTCTGGTGCTGATGCTGAGCGTCGGCCTCTCGGCGGTGCTGACCCGGACCTCTCGGGCGGTCCTCGACCTCGTGGGCGTCGACGGTGAGCTCGGCTGGATCGTCACGATCCTGGCCGTGCTCCTCGGTCTGGCCGCGTCAGCGCTGCTGTTCTTCCTCATCTTCAGGCTGCTCGTCCGGCCGACCGTCCCTGACCGGGCGCTGTGGTCCGGCGCGGTGTTGGGCGCGATCGGTTTCGAGGTGCTCAAGCAACTCTCCGGTCTGCTGCTGACCAGCACCCGGGGGCAACCGGCGTTCCAGGCCTTCGGCATCGCGCTGATCCTGCTGGTGTGGATCAACTACTTCACCCGCGTCGTCCTCTATGCCGCCGCCTGGGCCAAGAGCAGCCCGTACGCCGAGCGAGCGGTGGCCCCGATCTCGGCGGCCATTGCTGCGGCGGTGTCCGAGCCCGGCCCCGTGGAGCGCGAGGCCCGAGGTGCCGTGGGCGTTGCTCCCGTGGCAGGTGAGGATGGCAGTGGGGCCGGCCATCGACCGACGGTGCTCGCCTTCGTCGGCGGGACTCTCGCAGGTGCCTTCGTGGCCACGATCGGCCGCGCGCGTCGTGCCGCGGATCGGCGTCCCCGAACCCCCGCACGGGTCGTCTGGGAGACTGGCGGGGTGAAGTTCGAACGCAAGCACGCCATCCTGCTCCTGGCCGTTGCCGCCTGGAACGTCTTCTCCTTCGGCAACTTCGCCAAGAACCTCTACAACGCCTATGACGCGGGCGAGGACCGTGCCACTGGTTACTGGGTCGCGCACACCGTGTTGATCGTCGTGAACTTCGTGATCGCCGGTCTGTTGGGCTCACTGGGCTGGAAGGCACTGCGAGCCTCGAAGACGTCGGACGACTGACGGCTCAGGCCAGCGCCGGTCCGAGCAGGAAGTACGTCGTCATCGGGCCCTTGCCCTTGACCTCGATGGTCTGCGGATCACTGAACGCATAGCGGGTCTCGAGCAGGTCGTGCGTCGCCGCCGACACCTGGATCCGGTTGGGCCGTCCGTGTGACTCCATCCGGCTCGCGGTGTTCACGGTGTCGCCCCACAGGTCGTAGGTGAACTTCCGCTGCCCGATCACTCCGGCGACGACGGGACCGGATGCGATCCCGATCCGCATCGAGATCGGGCTGGGCCACGCGGGGGAGAGGCGGGCCAGGGTGCGCTGCATGTCGAGCGCGAGCTCGGCCAGGGACGCCGCATGGTCGGGGTCGGGAAGCGGCAGGCCGGCGACCGCCATGTAGGCGTCTCCCACGGTCTTGATCTTCTCGATCCCGCGCTGGTCGCACAGTGCGTCGAACTCGCGAAACATGGTGTCGAGCAGGACCACCAACTCCTCGGCGGTGAGCGCCTCGGAGACAGGCGTGAAGCCGACGATGTCGGAGAAGAGCACGCTCACCTCGGGAGCCGAGTCGGCGATCGCACCGGGTTCGGTCCGCAGGCGTTGGGCGATCGTCACGGGCAGCACGTTGAAGAGCAGTTCCTCGGACCGGGCGCGCTCGGCCTCGACCTCGCGTTGCCGTTCGAAGGCCGTACGCCGCAGCCGCTCGAGGGCGTAGCCGACGATCATCGCGATCGTGCTCACGCCGATGGTCGGGGCGACGATCGTCTCCAGCTGGTCGACGCCTCGGGGGAGGGTGAGGCTCACGGCGGCGTAGATCGCGATGGCGGTCATGGTGGCGGGCATGCGCAGCCTCAGCAGGCCGATCGCGCCGATCAGGGTGACCGTTCCCGACGTGTGGACGTAGGTCGCGGGCAGGTCGGCGACCCGGGCCAGAACCGTGCCGAGCATCAGCATGATGAAGCCGACCAGGACGACGGCGCACAGTTGCAGGTTCCGCGCCACGAAGTCGGCCGTGCGTGCGAGGAAGGCCGCGACCAGCAGTGCCGGTGTCGCCGCGCCGAACCGGATCAGTGCCGCTTTGTCGGCATCGCCGGAGCCCACCACCCAGAAGTCGATGCCGCCGTACACCAGCACGAAGAAGACGGCGACCCACGCGGCGATCCGAGCCTGGCGCAGGCCCGCCGCGTCGTCGGCGGCGCGGAACTCCCGCTCGGCCTCGCGCTGGTCGAACTCGAGCATCCAGCGACCCATGTGCAGGGCGTGCCGCTCCTGCAGCCAGTCGCTGAGAACCTTCACGCTCACGGCGGAATCCTGCCAGCCCTGCCGACCCGGCGCCTAATGACCCGAAAAACACGTCGACCCGGCGCTTGATGACGCAAAAAACACGTCGACCCGGCAGAAAGTAGCGCGTGCTGAGCTAGTTTCTGCCGGGTCGACGCAGATCTGGCGTTAGTTTCTGCCGGGTCGACGCGAATCCGGTGCCAGTTTCTGCCGGGTCAGTGACCGTTCTTCAGCGCGGTGCGCAGGTCCTTGTTGAGCTGCGAGATCACGTCGAGCGGGATCTCCTTCGGGCAGGCCGCAGCGCACTCACCGATGTTGGTGCAGCCGCCGAAGCCCTCGTGGTCGTGCTGGCCGACCATGTCGACGACGCGGGTCCAGCGCTCCGGCTGGCCCTGCGGCAGCTCGCCGAGGTGGGTGATCTTGGCGCCCATGAACAGCGACGCGGAGCCGTTGGGGCACGCGGCGACGCACGCGCCGCAACCGATGCAGGTCGCGACGTTGAACGCCCGCATGGCCTTGTCGCGCGGAGCCGGGACCGAGTTGGCCTCGGGCGCCGAGCCGGTGTTGGCGGAGATGAAGCCGCCGGACTGGATGATCCGGTCGAAGGCCGACCGGTCGACGATCAGGTCCTTGAGGACCGGGAAGGGGCCGGCCCGCCACGGCTCGATGGTGATGGTGTCACCGTCGCTGAACGAGCGCATGTGCAGCTGGCAGGTCGTGGTGACCTCGGGTCCGTGCGCCTGGCCGTTGATCATCAGCGAGCACATGCCGCAGATGCCCTCGCGACAGTCGGAGTCGAACGCCACCGGCTCCTCGCCGCTGGTGACGAGCTGCTCGTTGAGCAGGTCGAGCATCTCCAGGAACGACATGTCGGAGGAGACACCGTCGAGCTGGTAGGTGTGCATCGCACCCTTGGCGGCAGCATTCTCCTGACGCCAGATCTTGAGGGTGAGTTTCACTTGTAGCTCCTCTGCTTGAGCTCGATCGCGGTGTAGATCAGGTCTTCCTTGTGCAGGACGGGCTTGCCACCCTCGTTGGAGTCGCCACCCCACTCCCATGCGGCGACATAGGCGAACTCGTCGTCGTGGCGCAGCGCCTCGCCGTCCTCGGTCTGGGACTCGGCGCGGAAGTGACCGCCGCAGGACTCGCGACGGTTGAGCGCGTCGATGCACATGAGCTCACCGAGCTCGATGAAGTCGGCGACCCGGTTGGCCTTCTCGAGGTCCTGGTTGAGCGAGTCGGGGGAGCCGAGCACGCGCACGTTGGTCCAGAACTCCTTGCGGAGCTCCTTGATCTTCTCGATCGCGAGCTTGAGGCCCTCCTCGGTGCGCTCCATGCCGCAGTACTCCCACATGATGGAGCCGAGCTCCTTGTGGATGGACTCGACCGAACGGGTGCCGTTGATCGACATCAGCTTGGCGACGCGCTCGTTGACGGCGTCCAACGCGGCCTTGACCTCGGGGTGGCTGTCGTCGATCTTGTCGAACGGGCCGTCGGCGAGGTATTCGCGGATCGTGTTCGGGAGCACGAAGTATCCGTCAGCCAGACCCTGCATCAGCGCCGAGGCGCCGAGGCGGTTGGCGCCGTGGTCGGAGAAGTTGGCCTCTCCGGTCACGAACAGGCCGTCGATGTTGGAACGCAGCTCGTAGTCGACCCACAGGCCGCCCATGACGTAGTGGACAGCGGGGTAGATGCGCATCGGCACCTCGTACGGGTTCTCGCCCGTGATCCGCTCGTACATGTCGAGGAGGTTGTCGTACTTCTCCTCGACGCCGTCCTTGCCGAGACGCTTGATGGCGTCGGCGAAGTCGAGGTAGACGCCGCGACGGACCATCTTGGTGGTGCCGTCGGGCTGCTGCTCCTCGATGGCTGGGCCGACGCCGCGGCCCTCGTCGCACATGTACTTCGCGGCCCGCGACGCGATGTCGCGGGGGACCAGGTTTCCGAACGACGGGTAGATCCGCTCCAGGTAGTAGTCGCGGTCCTCCTCGGGGATGTCGCGCGGGTCCTTCTCGCAGTCCTCGACCTTCTTCGGCACCCAGATCCGGCCGTCGTTGCGCAGCGACTCCGACATCAGGGTGAGCTTGGACTGGTGCGCGCCCGAGATCGGGATGCAGGTCGGGTGGATCTGCGTGTAGCAGGGGTTGGCCATGTAGGCGCCCTTGCGGTGCGCGCGCCACGCCGCCATCACGTTGGAGCCCATCGCGTTGGTCGACAGGTAGAAGACGTTGCCGTAGCCGCCTGAGGCGAGGACGACGACATCGGCGAGGTGGGTCTCGATCTCGCCGCTGACCATGTCGCGGGCCACGATGCCGCGGGCCTTGCCGTCGAC
>JASLDK010000221.1 GCA_030145945.1 Nocardioides sp. | reverse complement strand
TGCAGGTGGTCGCCGGTCTCGGCGAAGCGGGCGGCCAGCAGGTCGCGGACCTGCTCGACACCGATCTCGTCGACGACCGTCAGCGGGCCCTTGGGGTAGCCACAGCCGAACCGCATGGCGGCGTCGATGTCGGTCACGGAGGCGTAGCCCGACTCGTAGGTGCGCACCGCGTGGTTGAGGTAGGGCAGCACCAGCGTGTTGAAGATCTGCTCGCTCGAAGTCATGGCCCGGATTCTCTCAGCCCGACCGGCCGATGACTACCAGTCGGTAACCATCTGGACACATCGAGACCGATGTCACACGCGCCGGTGAGTCGCGTCCACGCGGAGCACCTTGGACCGGGAGGTCTGCCCGCGCACCAGCGTCACCGCGGACCGGGGTACGCCGAGGGCCTTGGCGAGCCAACGCACCAACTCGTCGTTGGCGCGACCGTCCACGGGCGGGGAGGCGAGGCGGACCTTCAGCTCGTCCCCGTTCACGCCGGTCGGTCCCGCGGGACCGGTCCGCGAGGCGCCGGGTTGGACACGCACGGCGAGCAGCCAGGTCGTCGTGCTCCCCTGCTCGTCCGATGACTCCGGACGCCACCAGGGCTGGTCGGGCTCGATCTCCACAGCGAAGAGGGTAGGTTCTGGCAGCGTGAGAATCGTCGTTGCGCGTTGCCAGGTGGACTATGCAGGCCGACTGACCGCACATCTCCCCATGGCCACCCGGGTCCTGATGCTCAAGGCCGACGGGTCCGTGCTGATCCACTCCGACGGCGGTTCCTACAAGCCGCTCAACTGGATGTCGCCGCCGTGTTCAGTGCGCGAAGGCGAGGCCGAGGACGGTCGGGCCGAGTGGGTCGTCACCGCAAAGGCTCCGAAGGGGCAGACCCCCGACACCCTGCGGATCCTGCTCGACGAGGTCCTGCACGACTCCTCGCACGACCTCGGCATCGACCCCGGTCTGCAGAAGGACGGCGTCGAGAAGCACCTCCAGGAGCTCCTTGCGGAGCACCCGGCCACCCTGGCCGACGGCCTCACGCTCGTACGCCGCGCATTCCCCACCGCGCTCTGGCCGGTCGAGCTGATGTGTCGCGACGTCGGCGGCCTGTCGGTTGCCGTCGAGATCAAGCGTCGAGGCGAGATCGACGGCGTCGAGCAGCTCACCCGCTACCTCGAACTCCTCAACCGCGATCCCCTGCTGACCGGCAAGGGCGCCGTGCGGGGCATCTTCGCCGCCCAGGAGATCAAGCCACAGGCGCGCGTCCTCGCCGAGGACCGCGGGATCACCTGCGCCGTCGTCGACTACAACGCCCTCCGTGGCCTCGACAACGCCGAGGACCGGCTCTTCTGAGCGGGCGACCGATGGCCTCGATCTTCCACCTCGCCCTCGCCTCGGACTGGGCTGCTGCCCGGTCCTACGGCGCCTACACGACCTCCACCCTCGGGCGGACCCTCGCCGAGGAGGGTTTCATCCACGCCAGTCGCGCGGATCAGTGGACAGGAGTGCGCGACCGGTTCTATGCCGACGTCACCGAGCCGCTCGTGCTGCTCAAGATCGACACCGACCTGCTCGACGTACCTGTCATCGACGAACCGCCGTTTCCTGGCGCGAGCGAGACCTTCCCGCACATCTACGGCCGGCTGCCGGTGAGCGCCGTCGTGCAGGCGATCCCACTCGAGAATGCCGAGCCGTCCCGCACGCCCGTGTCGTCAACCCACGCGTCCGCGACCACAGCCGCGACCGTCGTACCCCCTGCTGCGCCACAGGAGAGCTTCAGCCGCCTCTACTTCCGCGAGGTGTTCTTCAACGTCGCGCTCGTGTGCCTGGGGCTGGTGCTCGGCACGGCCGGGCTCCTGGCCGGCCAGACCATGGGGAACGCAGGTCCCGCGATCGGCGGCGTCGTCGGCGTGGTGCTCGGTGCCGTCGTCGGTACGGCGCTCTATCGGCGCCGCCACCGAGGCTGAGTTCTCTCAGGCGCCGGCAGCCGGCGGCGCCGTCGGGTCGGCCTCGCCGCCGCCCTGCTCGCGGGCGACCCAGTCCTCGATCGCGTTGATGTCGTCCTTGCTGCGGGTGACCACGGCGAGCAGGTCGTTCATGGTCGCGACCTCCTCGACCTGCTCCTTGATGAACCACTGCATGAACTGCTCGGAGGCGAAGTCGTTCTCGTCACGCGCGATCCGGGTCAGGCCGTTGATCTGCTCGGTGACCTTCTTCTCCTGCTCGAGCGCAAGCGCGATCGGCGCCACGATGTCAGCGAAGGCCGTCACCGGCGCCTCGATGCCCGGGATCTCGACCGCTGCGTCGGTGTCGAGGAGGTACTGCACCATCATCATGGCGTGCTCGCGCTCCTCGAGCGCCTGGGCGTAGAAGAAGGCGGCGAGCTGCGGCATGGTGAGCGCGTCGTAGTGCACGGCGCACGCGAGGTACTGGTTGTGCGCGGCGAACTCATTGCCGATCTGGACGTTGAGCTGGTCAGTGAATCGCGGTGCGGCCATGCGCCAAACCCTACTCAGCCAGGCCGGAACCAGCCCAACCAACAGCTCAGGCTGCCTTCTGCAGGGCCTTCTTGGTGACCTTCTTGCCGTCCGCACGCACGAGCACGCGCTTCTTGACGGTGTAGCCGCTCGGGAGGGTGCCCTCCTTGAGCATGCGCAGCGGACAACGGCCGCACTTCGACTTCGAGGCGCAGCACTTCGTCTTGGGGAGCTTGCGCACCGTCCCCTTCGACTTCTTCTTGTCCTTGCCCACGAATCGAGAATAAGGGACGAAGGCTAGGCAGACCTAACTTCTGTGACTCGGGTCATAGCGTGACCCGGGCGATAGTGTCGCCACGTGATCGAGATCTGGCTCAACCCCGCGTGCTCCAAGTGCCGCACCGCCGAGAGCGAGCTCCAGGCCGCCGGCGCCGACTACACGGTCCGCCGCTACCTGGACGAGCCGCCGACGCTCGCCGAGCTGACCGACGTACTCGACCGGATGGGCCTCGAACCCTGGGACATCGCGCGCACTGCGGACGCCGCCAAGCTGGGCGTCACCCTGCCCGGCAAGGACGGCACGCACCGCGCCGAGTGGCTGGACCTGATGGTCGCTCACCCCAAGCTCATTCAACGTCCGATCCTGACGGCCTCGGACGGTACGACGGTCGTCGGCCGCGACCCCGAGTCGTTGTCCCGGGTGATCGCGGCCGACTGACGCATCTCGTGACGGTTGCGAACAACCTCCTCGACGTACGGGTTACGCCAGACCGTTGGCCTTGCGGATCACCTTGACGATGCCACCCATGATCTCGGTCAGACCGAAGTCCTTCGGCGTGTAGACCGCAGCCACACCCTGCTCGATCAGGGCCTTGCCGTCGGACTCGGGGATGATTCCGCCGACGATCACCGGCACGTCGTCCATGCCCGCAGCCTTGAGACCGTCGAGAACTGCCGGCACGAGCTCCATGTGGGAGCCGGACAGGATCGAGAGACCCACGCAGTGCACGTCCTCGGCGACGGCGGCCGCGACGATCTGCTCCGGAGTCAGACGGATGCCTTGGTAGATCACCTCGAACCCAGCGTCGCGAGCGCGGACGGCGACCTGCTCGGCGCCGTTCGAGTGGCCGTCCAGCCCGGGCTTGCCGACCAGCAGGCGCAGACGACCACCGAGCTCGTCGCCCGTGACCCGGACTGCCTCACGGACCGCGGTCAGCTCAGCACCGGCCTCGGCCACGCCGACCGCACCGGCAACACCGGTCGGGGCGCGGAACTCCCCGAACACCTCACGCAGCACGCCGGCCCACTCCCCCGTCGTCGCGCCCGCGCGGGCCGCGGCCAGGGTGGCGGCCATCAGGTTGGTGCCGGACTTGGCGTCCTCAGCCAGGCGCGCGAGCGCCGCCTCGACCTCACCCGCATCACGCTGGGCCTTCCATGCCTCGACGGAGGCGAGGGCAGCCTTCTCCGCCTCGGGGTCGGCGACCATGATCGCGCCGTCGAGGTCCGCGGTGAGCGGGCTCGGCTCGGTGGTGTCGAACTTGTTGACGCCGACGATGATCTCCTCGCCCGACTCGATCGCCGCCCGACGACGGGCGTGGGAGGAGACCAGCTCCTGCTTCATGTAGCCCGAGTCGACGGCAGCGATCGCGCCACCCATGGCCTGGACCCGGTCGATCTCGGCCTTGGCGCCTGCGATCAGCTCCTGGACCTTGGCCTCGATCACCGGCGAGCCGTCGAAGATGTCGCCGTACTCGAGCAGGTCGGACTCGAAGGCGAGGACCTGCTGCAGACGCAGCGACCACTGCTGGTCCCACGGACGCGGCAGGCCGAGAGCCTCGTTCCACGCAGGCAGCTGGACGGCACGGGCACGGGCCTTCTTGGACAGCGTCACGGCGAGCATCTCCAGGACGATGCGCTGGACGTTGTTCTCCGGCTGCGCCTCGGTGAGGCCGAGGCTGTTGACCTGGACGCCGTAGCGGAAGCGGCGCATCTTCTCGTCCGTGACGCCGTAGCGCTCGCGGGTGATCTCGTCCCACAGCTCGACGAAGGCGCGCATCTTGCACATCTCCTCGACGAACCGGACACCGGCATTGACGAAGAAGGAGATCCGGCCGACGACCTTCTCGAAGTCATCATCGGAGACCTGGCCGGAGTTCTTGACCTGATCGAGCACCGCGATCGCCGTACACATCGCGTAGGCGATCTCCTGGACCGGCGTCGCGCCGGCCTCCTGCAGGTGATAGCTGCAGATGTTGATCGGGTTCCACTTCGGGATCTCGTGGACGGTGTAGGAGATCATGTCGCCGATCAGGCGCAGTGAGTGCTCGGGCGGGAACACATAGGTCCCGCGCGAGAGGTACTCCTTGATGATGTCGTTCTGCGTCGTGCCCGCGAGCTTGTGGGCGACCTCCGACGGCGACAGGTCAGGGTTCTGCTCCTCGGCTGCCACCTGGTACATCGCGAGCAGCCACATGGCCGTCGCGTTGATCGTCATCGAGGTGTTCATCTCGGTGAGGGGGATCTCGTTGAAGAGCTTGCGCATCTCGCCCAGGTGCGGGACGGGTACGCCGACCTTGCCGACCTCACCGCGTGACAGCGGGCTGTCCGGGTCGTAGCCCGTCTGCGTGGGAAGGTCGAAGGCGACCGAGAGTCCGGTCTGCCCCTTGGCCAGGTTGGTGCGGTACAGCGCGTTGGAGGCCTCAGCGGTCGAATGACCTGCGTAGGTCCGCATCACCCACGGGCGATCCTTCGCGGGCCTGGTCGTCTCGGCGGGGCCGGCAGCGTCGGTGCTCATAGTGCGAAGACTAGGCCGATCCGTACTGCTTGGTAACCGTGTTCCGGTGTGGGGTTGTGCACAGCGCCACACCAGCTGTTCTCCCGCAGCCGCGGCGATCTCAGGCGGGGATCGGCTCCCGCTCGACCTCGATCAGCCGGATCAGATGGGTCAGGTGCAGCATGCGGCGGACAGCCGGGCAGGCGCCGCGGAGCACCAGACGCACCCCGTGGCGCTGAGCCTCACGACTCGCGACGGCGATCACCTTGAGCGCCGTGGCGTCGACCGAGCGGACGTCGCTGATGTCGATGACCACCGGCGCGGTGAGGTCCTCGCCGCGGCTGCGGACATGGGCATGGACAGCGGCGCGCAGCTTGGCCGTGCTGCGCACGTCGAGATCACCGGACACGCGAAGGACCGGCTGGTCGTGAACGGTCACGACCCCGATGTCGGTCGCCTCATGCGGCGCCATCTTCATCACCATCGCTGCCTCCCGAGATCCCACATCCACGTCTCCCACCTGGTGGCGTCCCACACGCCCGTTACCCACCATGACGCTGTGGCAACCTGTTCGGTTGCATGCCGGAGGGAAAATCTTGCGGCGCGCCGCGCCAGATACCCTCGGCCCATGGTCAATCTGACGCGCATCTACACCCGGACCGGCGACGCGGGCGAGACCCGACTCGGTGACATGAGCGTGACGACGAAGACCGATCTGCGGCTCCAGGCGTACGCCGACGTGGACGAGGCCAACGCCCACATCGGCGTCGCTCTCGCCGACGGCGAGCTCGACCAGGACGTGGCCGCGATCCTTCTCCGGGTGCAGAACGATCTCTTCGACGTCGGCGCCGACCTGTGCACCCCTGTGGTGGCCGAACCCGAATATCCGCCGCTGCGCATCGAGCAGGAGTACGTCGACCGCCTCGAAGGCTGGTGCGACAACTACAACGAGCAGTTGCCCAACCTGCGCTCGTTCATCCTCAACGGCGGCACCTCCGGGGCAGCCCACCTGCACGTCGCCCGCACGGTCATCCGCCGCGCGGAGCGGGCCGCGTGGGCGGCGTACGAGGTGCACGGCGAGGTGATGAACAAGCTCGCGATCACTTACCTGAACCGGCTCTCCGACCTGGTGTTCATCCTCGCTCGGCACGCGAACCGCGAGCAGGGCGACGTGTTGTGGGTGCCCGGCGGCGAACGCGCCTGAACTCCCTGCTCCTGCGCCCTGTGGATGAGGATCCGCCCGGGTCGGACGGACGTGCCACGATGGCGGGACCGTGAACGCACTCGCTGAACTCTCCGACAGCTTCTTGGCGCGCAACTTCGACGCCGGGACGCTGGAGCGTGCCCGGAGTCTGGTCGCTGCGGGTGCCGTGCACCGACCCGAGATCGGGATGATGTCGGCCAACTCGGTGACGGCGACCGCCGACGTGCAGGGATCGCGCGAGCAGCCCTACCAGGTGCAGTTGCACGTGGAGGCGCCCAACGACAGCTACGCCGGATGGCTGTTCACGGTCTGCACCTGCCCCGTCCGTTCGGTCTGCAAGCACGGTGCTGCCCTCGCGCTCACCCTGCGGCAGACCTTCATCGCCCCGGTCGCGACCGAGGCGGCGTGGCGGCGATCGTTGGAGCGCCTGGTCGGTGAGCTGGAGCGTCACCAACCAGCCGATCCCGAGCTGCACCCGCCGGTGCCCCTCGCTCTCGAGATCACCCTCGACGTCGCTCGCGGTTATCACGCAGCCGGTCCGAGCCTGCGAATGCGTCCCCTGCGCCAGGGCAAGAGCCGCCCCTGGGTCAAGACGGGGGCCGAGTGGAAGGACATGGCCAGCGGGGTCACTGGCTTCCTCCCCGAACAGGCCGAGGCGCTCGCGACCCTGCACACGCAGTGGGCCACCCACCGCGGCTACTTCTCCGCGGGCGCTGCGCCCGGGCTCGACGAGTTCGGGATGCACCTGGTCCGCTCCCTGCGTGCCGCCCGCGACGCGGGAGTCGCGCTGGTCACCGAACACCCGCTGCGCAGCGTGACGATCGCGGACGACGCCGCTGAGGTCATCGCCGAGCTGGAGGACACCGACAGCGGGACGGCGCTGCGTGCGGTGGTCTCCCTCTCAGGGCACACCTGGCGGCGCGATCAGGTCATCCTGATCGGGTCCCCGGCCGAATTCGTGGGGCTCGTCGACGACGATGGTGCGCTGATCATCGCCGAGACCACGGCGCCAGTTCCGCCGGCCCTGCGCCACCTCGTCGACGGGCCGCCGATCGTGGTGCCTCCGGCCGACGTCGAGTCCTTCCAGGACTCGCTGCCCGGACTGATGCGCCTCGTCCAGGTTCGCGCCGACGACTCACGCGTGGAGCTGCCCGTTCCGTTGACGCCGGCCCTGCACCTGACCGTCACCTGGCACACCGCGACCAGGGCCGGACTGGCGTGGCGATGGCGCTATGGCTCCGACCGCTCCTGTTCCCTGACCAGCCGGGACGGTCTGGGCGGCGTCCGGGACCGCGCAGCCGAGAGGGAGTTGCTCGCCCTCGTGCCGGCGGAGTTGCTGCGCGCGGAAACGATGACCGACGGCGACGCGCTCGAGCTCGCCATCCACCACCTTCCCCACCTGCGCGCCATCGACGGCGTCCACGTCCACGAGGAGGAGCGTCCCGACTTCCGGGAAGCCGACGAGGCACCCGAGATCAGCTTCGAACTGGTCGAACCCGACACCGGGGCCACCGACTGGCTGGACCTCGCCGTCACCGTGAGCGTCGCCGGCGAGCAGATCCCCCTGCCCGACGTGCTCGCCGCGCTGACCCTCGGCCTCGAGTTCCTCGTCCTGCCGAGCGGGCTCTATGTCACCACGGACCGGCCAGAGTTCGATCGACTGCACGAGGTCGTCAACGCAGCCGCGGAGCTCCGCGAGCGCGACGGCGACCGGATCGGGGTCGGTCGTCACGACCTCGGGCTGTGGGCCCAACTCGCCGAGACCGGCCTGGTCGACCACCAGGTCGCCGACTGGATCCAGCGCGCCCAGGCGCTGCGCGACCTCACCGACCTCCCCCGGCCCGAACCGCGCGGCCTGGTCACCGACCTGCGCAGCTATCAGCGTGAGGGGTTCTGGTGGCTGGCCTTCCTGTGGCAACACGGTCTCGGCGGCGTGCTCGCCGACGACATGGGCCTCGGCAAGACCCTTCAGGTGCTCGCACTCATCGCGCATGCGCGTGCCGAGCAACCTCTCGACGCGCCCTTCCTCGTCGTCGCACCCACCAGCGTCGTGACGGCCTGGGCCAGCGAGGCTGCCCGGCACACCCCCGGACTGCGCCTGGGGATCGCCTCCCGGCGTACCGATGACGTGGCCGCGCTGGCGAGGGAGAACGACGTGGTCGTCACGACCTACACCTTGTTGCGCCTGGGTCATGAGGACTACGTCGCGCTTCCCTGGTCCGGCGTGATCCTCGATGAGGCGCAACAGGCCAAGAACCACCAGAGCAAGACCTATCAGGCCGTCCGGACGCTGAAGGCGCCGTTCAAGCTGGCGGTCACGGGCACGCCGTTCGAGAACCGACTGATGGAGCTGTGGTCACTCCTGTCGATCACGGTCCCGGGTCTCTATCCGTGGCCGCGATCCTTCAACGACAAGGTCGTGCGCCCGATCGAACGCGGCGACCAGGTCGTCCTCGACCGGTTCCGTGCGCGGATCAAGCCGTTCCTGCTCCGTCGCACCAAGGAGTTGGTCGCCGACGACCTGCCCGCCAAGCAGGAGCAGGTCCTCCAGGTGGAGCTCAGTCCCCGGCACCGCAAGGTCTACGACACGCACCTGGCCAAGGAGCGACAACGCATCCTGGGCCTGGTCGAGGACTTCGACCGCAATCGGGTGGCGATCTTCAGCGCCCTGACCAAGCTGCGCCAGCTCGCGCTCGACCCGGCCCTGGTGGACGAGGAGCATGACCTGATCGGCTCCGCCAAGCTCGACATGCTGGTCGAACATCTCGCCGAGATCACCGCCGAAGGCCACCGCGCGCTGGTCTTCAGCCAGTTCACGTCCTTCCTGACCAGGGTCCGCTCGCGACTCGACGACGTCGGCATCCGCACGACCTATCTGGACGGCTCGACCCGCGACCGCGCTGGCGTGATCGAGAGGTTCCGCTCGGGCGAGGCACCGGCCTTCCTGATCTCGCTCAAGGCCGGCGGCGTCGGGCTGACGTTGACCGAGGCCGACTACGTCTTCGTCCTCGACCCCTGGTGGAACCCGGCAGCCGAGGCGCAGGCGGTCGACCGGGCCCACCGGATCGGTCAGACCCGCCGCGTCCACGTCTACCGTCTGGTCGCGACCGACACGATCGAGGAGAAGGTGATGGAGCTCAAGGCCAAGAAGGCCGAGCTCTTCGCCCAGGTCATCGACGGCGACGGAGCGATGAGCACCTCGATCGGCGCCGACGACATCCGCAGCCTGTTCGACGACTGACGCCGTTCAGCGCCTGCGATTTCGGTTCCAGTCCGTGCCCGGCGGCTTGGCCTCCAGCCAGGACTGGAAGCCGGTCAGGGAGGCGACACTCATCGCCAGCTCCACCGGACCGTCAGGAGACTGGCACTGGATGATCAGGTGGTCGGGGTACAGCGACGCCTGTTCGGCGCCGACAGGCTGGCGGCGCCCGTCGTACCTGAGCTGATCGCGACCCCAGGTCTGCTTCGGTCGCAGGGAGAGGGTGAAGACGCGGTACCACTCCAGCGTCTCACCCGAATAGCGGCCGATGCCGAGCATCCAGCCGCGGTCCGCGACGTCGGTGCGGAAGCGGTGACTCAACTCGAAGGTGCCGCCATTGCGGGAAAGCAGACGGCGCCGGACGATGAGTCCGGCGCCGTACAGCACACATACGAGCAGGAGAGCTCCACAGACGTCGAGCAGCCACCCCCACCATGCCATCTGCGTATCAGTGACCTTCTACGCGACCTTCTCCGCGGCGCGGATGCGCGCCTCGGCGTGGCGAACCCGCTGCTCGGCCTCGTCGCTCGAGTCGAGCAGGCGCTGGGCCTCCTCGAGGTCGATCTGAGCCTGGGCAGCCTCGATGTCCTCGCCCTTCTCGATGCGCTCGGCGTTTTTTTTGAACGGTTCGTCGGCCACCGAGAGGAAGCCACCGTCCACGGCGGCGACGACGAGCTGGTTCGTGCCCGCCACCTGGATCTCGATCACCGACGCGGACAGCAGCGACAGGGTCGGTGCGTGACCGCGCAGGACGCCGATGTCACCCTCGAGCGTGCGCGCGATGACCATCGACGCCTCACCGGACCACACGGTCCGGTCGGCGGAGACGAGCTCGACGTGCAGCGTGGAGACTTCGGAACCAGCCATGATCAGAGGCTCTTCTGGATCTCGGCCCAGTTGCGCTCGACGTCGTCGAGACCACCGCACATGAAGAAGGCCTGCTCAGCAACGTGGTCGTACTCACCGTCGGCGATCTTGTTGAACGCCTCGATGGTCTCGGCCACGGGGACCGTCGAACCCTCGATGCCGGTGAACTGCTTGGCGACGTAGGTGTTCTGCGACAGGAACCGCTGGATACGACGGGCCCGGGACACGATGATCTTGTCCTCTTCGGACAGCTCGTCGACACCGAGGATGGCGATGATGTCCTGGAGCTCCTTGTTGCGCTGCAGGATCTGCTTGATGCGGATCGCGCAGTCGTAGTGCGCCTGACCGATGTACTGCGGGTCGAGGATCCGCGAGGTCGAGGTCAGCGGGTCGACGGCCGGGTAGATGCCGAGCGAGGCGATCTCACGCGAGAGCTCGGTGGTGGCGTCGAGGTGCGCGAAGGTCGCGGCAGGAGCCGGGTCGGTGTAGTCGTCGGCGGGAACGTAGATCGCCTGCATCGAGGTGATCGAGCGACCACGCGTCGAGGTGATCCGCTCCTGCAGGGTGCCCATCTCGTCGGCCAGGTTGGGCTGGTAGCCCACCGCGGACGGCATGCGGCCGAGCAGGGTCGACACCTCGGAACCGGCCTGGGTGAACCGGAAGATGTTGTCGATGAACAGCAGCACGTCCTGGCCCTGGACGTCGCGGAAGTACTCCGCCATCGTCAGCGCGGACAGGGCGACGCGGAGGCGCGTGCCCGGCGGCTCGTCCATCTGGCCGAAGACCAGGGCGACCTTGTCGAAGACGCC
>JASLDK010000203.1 GCA_030145945.1 Nocardioides sp. | reverse complement strand
GTCCGCCGCACTCCTTGCGCAGCGCCCAGTGGGTGATGCCGTGCGCCTGCCCGGTGCGGTGATGCCACGAGGCGACCAGGCTGTTGAGCTCGCGTCGCAACAGACCCAGCTGCTCGTGGGTGGTCATCTCCTCGACGGTGTCAGCGGGACGCTCGTCCTGCACGACACGGGTACGCCGACGGTCGGCCTGTCGCTGCTGCAGCAGTGCGCTCACCTGGTCGGGCTCGAGCAGGCCCGGGATGCCGAGAAAGTCCATCTCCTCCTCCGACCCGACATGCACCTCACCCTCGTGACCGAACTGCGCACCGTCGTACAACGCATGGTCGAAGCGGGCCTCGGAGCCGAGCGCCTCGAAGGGCATCAGCTCGAGCTCGTCCGAGGCTGCATCGCCCTGGTTGGCCTGGTTCATCAGGTCTTCCTCGGCCGCGAAGATGTCGCCGTCCTCGCTGACCTTGCGCTTGAGCACGTGGTCGCGCTGCGCCTCCATCTCGGCCGCGAAACCCAGCAGGTTGGGCACCGACGGCAGGAAGACCGATGCGATCTCGCCGCGCTTGCGGGCGCGCACGAAGCGGCCGACGGCCTGGGCGAAGAACAACGGGGTCGAGGTCGTCGTCGCCCACACACCCACGGCGAGACGGGGCACGTCGACGCCCTCGGAGACCATCCGCACCGCCACCATCCAGCGCGAGTCGTCCTCGCTGAACGCAGAGATCTTCTTGGACGACGCCTTCTCGTCGGAGAGCACGACGGTCACCGACTCGCCACTGATCTGCTTGAGCAGCTTGGCGTAGGCCCGGGCGCTGTCCTGGTCGGAGGCGATCACCAGACCACCCGCGTCCGGGATGTGGCGGCGCACCTCCGAGAGCCGCTTGTCCGCGGCCTCCAGCACGGACGGCATCCACGACCCGTTGGGATCGAGCGCGGTCCGCAGCGCCTGTGAGGTCATGTCCTTGGTGAGCGGCTCCCCCAAGGAGGCGGCCACCTCGTCGCCCGCGCGGGTGCGCCAGCTCATCTGCCCCGAATAGGCCAGGAAGAGCACGGGACGCACGACGTGCTCCTCGAGCGCCTGCGCATAGCCGTAGGTGTAGTCCGCGACCGATGTCGGCACCCCGCCCTCACCGGGCGCGTAGGTGACGAACGGGATCGGGTTGATGTCGGAGCGGAACGGCGTACCGGTGAGGGCCAGGCGGCGCGCAGCGGGCTCGAAGGCCTCCCGCACCCCCTCGCCCCAACTCAGCGAGTCGCCTGCGTGGTGCACCTCGTCGAGGATGACCAGGGTCTTGAACCGCTCGGTGCGGATCCGCATCGCGAGTGGATTGACACCCACCCCGGCGTAGGTCACGGCGACGCCGACGAAGTCGCTGGCGATCTTGCCCTTGCCCGCCGAATAGGTCGGGTCGATCGGGATCCCCGCGCGCGCGGCGGCCTCGGCCCACTGCATCTTCAGGTGCTCGGTGGGCGCGACGATGATCAGCCGGTCGACCATCCGGCGCCCGAGCAGCTCGGCCGCCACCGTCAGGGCGAAGGTGGTCTTGCCGGCTCCCGGCGTCGCGACGGCGAGGAAGTCACGCGGATTGCGGGAGAGGTAGTCGTCGAGCGCGGCAGCCTGCCAGGCGCGCAGCGATGTCGCCGTCCCCCAGGCTGCCCGCTCCGGCCATGCCGGACCGAGCGAGGTCATGCGTCGGGACCGGACCCGCCACCGGGCTGGTCGCCCGGCTTGTCGTCGCCGAGACCCTCCCAGATCTCCTTGCAGTCCGGACAGACCGGGAACTTCTCGGGAGCCCGACTCGGCACCCAGACCTTGCCGCACAGCGCGACCACCGGAGTGCCCATGACCATGGCCTCGGTCAGCTTGTCCTTGTCGACATAGTGCGAGAAACGCTCGTGGTCGCCCTCGTCGGTCGGGACGGTACGTCGGTCCTCGCGGACGTCCGTGTCTGTCGAGAAGCCGATCGTCGTCACGTCTGCAGTCTAGATCAGTTGAGCTCGGGATCCGACGGCCGCGTGGCCTGCAGCGCGAGGTCGCCGGGCTGACGACGCAGGACCTGGCGACGAAGGTCACGGGTGTCGCCGAGGAAGACGTCGTCGACCTCCCCCGGTACGACGTACCAACTGCCCTCCGCGATCTCGGCCTGCAACTGGCCGGCGCCCCAACCGGAGTAGCCGGCGAAGATCCGCAGGCGGTCGACGGTGCCGTTGACGAGTTCGCGCGGGGTGTCGAGGTCGAGCAGGCCGATCCGGTCCCAGACCGGCCGGAAGCCCGCGGCACTCTCCCCGCCGGGCGAGGCGAGTGCGACGGCCAGTGCACCGTCGGTCGAGACCGGACCACCCTGGAAGAGCACCTCCGGCTCCTCCACGACGTCGCCCCACTCACCGAGCACCTCCGAGACGGGGAGCGCGGTGGGACGGTTGAGGACGACGCCGAGCGCGCCCTCCTCGTTGACGTCGAGGAGCAGGACCACGGTGTCGATGAAGTTGGGATCGAGCAGGTCGGAGGAGGCCAGCAGCAGGCGACCGGGGCTCAACTCGCTCATGCCCCCATAATACCCCCTCCCCCCCCCCCGGAACGCGAACGACCCCGACCGGACGCGCGTCAGGGAGGGTTTGCGCGTCCGGCCGGGGTCGGTCTGGGAGGGGTCAGGCAGCCATCACGGCGCGAAGTCGCTCGAACAGCGTTCCGCGAACCTCCGGCTCGGCGTAGGCCTCGTCGGGAGTGATCACCGGAATGCCCCGGTGGAGCAGACGGGCGCGCTCCTCGATCTCACCGCCGATGCGGTCGGCCTTCTCGTCACCGATGCTGGTGCGACCGGCCATCACGGCCAACAGGTGGTGCTCCTTGAATCGGGCGGCGGCCATCGCGGTCGCCATCTCCTCGTCGAGCGGGTTCGCCTGGTAGTGATCGATGATCATCCGCACGCCGGGCAACTCGTGGGCGGTGTTGCTCCACGCGATGGCGACGGCCTCGTGCAGGTCCATCGGCTGGTGGGCGAGCATCCGCTCGATGTGGCCGGAGACGCGGGTGTACCACTTGAGGGTCAGCGCCGCGAGCAGGTCGAGCTCGTCGCGGAAGGTCTCCGAGACGCCCTCGACGTCCATCGGGAGGATGCCGTCGCGACGGACAGTGGAGGTCGCGATGACGTTGCGGAGGGTCTCACCGCGGTTGTGAAAGGCAGTCCAGGTCATGGTCCGCTCCTTTGCTCTTCGTTCGGCGGTTGACGGACGGGGAGTATCCGACATACCGCTGGTACGTACTTCGAGTATGGCGCACACCATCGGTATGCGAAACGGCTTGTGCCCGTGATCCCGCCCACCCAGCCCCGTGACCGCCGTCACCCCTCTCCTATGCTGAGTCGGTGGCGAAGGCATCGGTCTCCAAGCTGGTCCCCAAGGTGCCGGGTGTCCCCGGAGTCCCCGGTACGTCGCGGCGCGCGGCGTACTCCGCCTCCACCAAGCGGGCCCTGGTCGAGGTCGCCGAGACCCTCTTCGCCGACAAGGGGTACGCCGCCACCTCGCTCGATGCCATCGTCTCGGGCGCACGGGTGACCAAGGGTGCGCTCTACCACCACTTCTCAGGCAAGCAGGCCCTCTTCGAGTCCGTCTTCGAGCGCGTCGAGCAGGACGCCTCCAAACGCATCCAGAAGTCGCTGCGCAGCCAGAAGGATCCGTGGCGCAAGGCGATCGAGGGGCTGCGGTCCTTCCTCACCGTCGTGCAGGAGTCGTCGTACCGCCGGATCGTGATCCAGGACGGGCCCGCGGTGCTCGGCTATGAGCGCTTCCGCGAGCAGGAGGAGCGCTCGACCTTCGCCAACATCGTCGAGATCGTCCGCGCCACGCTCGATGCGGGCTCGTGGGACCTCGACGAGGAGATGCTGCAGACCTTCGCGCGGATCTTCTTCGGAGCGCTGTCGTCGGCCGGTGAGTCCGTCGCCTCCGCCGCCGATCCCGAGGCCGCGGCGCGGCGGGTGGAGAGCGCGATCGGCTTCCTGCTGGCCGGGGTGCAGAACCTGGTCGAGCAGGGGGTCGCGATGCCGGGCACGGGGCCGGACGACACCGAGAACGACGAACCGGCCGGCTCCTGACCCTAGGGTCAGGAGC
>JASLDK010000199.1 GCA_030145945.1 Nocardioides sp. | reverse complement strand
GCGGCGAACCGATCGCGACCACGGGTTCGCCCACCTGGAGTTGGGCGGCGCTGCCGAGCTTGGCCGGCTTGAGGTTGTCGTGCTTCTTGACGAAGAGGACCGCGAGGTCATAGATCGGGCTGCGTCCGACGACCTCCGCGTCGTAGCGGTTGCGGTCGTGGTCGATCACCACGATCGGTCCGTTGTTCTTGGCCGCGTCGGCGACGACGTGGTTGTTCGTCACGATGTGACCGTTGTCGTCGAGCACCCAGCCGGATCCACCCGCACCGGCCGCCTCGCCGCCGTACTCGGCGACGATCTGGACGGTGCTGGGCAGGACCGCCTGGGCGATCTGGGCCACCGATCCGGCCGCGGCCAGGGGCGCCTTCTCGGCCAGGTCGACGCCGGCGAGGCCGTCGCCCGTGTAGCCGGGGCCCGCGACCGTGTCGTCGGAGAGACCGTTGACGAGCAGGGTGCCGAGCGCACCGCCGGCCAGACCGACCACGAGTGCCAGTCCAGCGACCAGGCCGATGGCCTTGCCGGAGAGGCGGGAACCGGTCGAGGAGGCCGGAGCGGAGGGCATCCGGACAGTGAGGTCGGGAGCCTGGCCAGGGCCAGGGCCAGGGGCGGGGGGCGGCATCAGCGACGGCGCGAGACCGGGCAGGGGGGTCGTCGGCTCCGGGGTCGCCGGCCCAGAGGCCACCGGCCCAGGGGCCACCGGCTCAGGGGCCGTCAGGCCGGGCGGGGCCCACTGCGGGTGGGGGCTCTCAGAACCGGCGTCGTACTCGTCGTTCACGAAGTCATCATGGCTGATCACGGAAGGGCGTGACGCACGGGCGTGCGCACCGGCGCACCGGAACCACCCGGCGTCCCCGTGCTCGGAACCACGGTGTTGATCTGGGTCGCGGGCGGGCGGCGGTCGGTCGGGGCACCCGGACCGGCGTTGAGACCGAAGGCGATCACGCCCAGCATGGCGGCGCCGATGGCGCCGCCGCCGATCATCACCACACCGACCGCACGTCGGTGGGATGCAGACGTCTCGTGGGCGGCGAAGGAGTCACAGGGCGGCATGCTGAGCAGTGCACCCTTGAGGTCAGGGGACGCCATCCACGACGACTCGTCGGCGCGAGGCCCACCGCACAGGCCGGCCAACCGGGTCTTCACCCAGCCCTCACGCTCGACCAGGTCACGGCAGGAATGACATGCATAGACGTGTGACCACGCCTCCTCAGCGTCCCGGGCGCTGAGCTGCCCGTCGAGCAGCGCGCTGACCCGCGTGCCGAGGTGCCCGATCACCGCACACCTCCCAGGCCGAAGGACACTGGCCCCAGGCCGGGTCCCTTGGGCACGACGCTCGCCGGGCCGGCGTACCGCGTGCGGCCGGCGCCGGGTGCTCGGTGGGCAAGGGCAGTTCGCAACAGCGCCCGTCCGCGGTGGATCCGCGAACGCACGGTGCCGAGCTTGGCGCCCATGATCTCCGCGATCTCCTCATAGCTGAGGCCTTCGATGTCGCACAGGACGACAGCGGCGCGGAAGTCCGGCGGCAGCGAGGCCAGCGCGGCCGCGACGTCGTCGTCGAGCATCTGGTCGGCGTACGCCAGATCCGGGGCCGGGGAAGAGCTCGCCAGACGCGCGGCCCGCTCGTCGGACAGCGCGTCGAACCGGATCCGCTGCTTGCGGCGGGCCTGGTCGAGGAAGAGGTTGGTGGTGATCCGGTGCAGCCAACCCTCGAAGGTGCCGGGGGTGTAGGTGTGCAGCGAACGGAAGACACGCACGAAGACCTCCTGGGTGAGGTCCTCGGCGTCATGACGATTCCCGGTCAGACGCATGGCGAGTCGAAAGACGCGGTCCGAGTGCTCCTCGACGATGCTCTCCCAGTCCATCGACTGCTCGATGCTCTGGCCAACCGGCTCCGCCGCCTGCTCGGGCGACGGAACCTGCGTATCGACGGACTCCTTCATGATGGCCTTCTTCCGCTGGATCAGAGCCCGCTGCTTCATGGCGGTCTGCTCCCCTCACCGTAGGGAACGGTTCTGAGCGTTCCCTGTGAAATCGCCATGGAGACGATCAGCAGGCATCAGCGCCTGCTCATCGGTTCAACGAGCGGCGACAGGCGCGTGTTCCCTCGCGGGGCCCGGGCCTGTGGGCCATTAGGGTGAACCCGTGGCTCCGACACCGATCAACGCAACCAGCTGGACGTTCGCCGACACCTACGTCGCCGAGGACGAGGTCATCGCCGCGGCGCGCTCGCGCGCCGACGAAGTCGGTGTGACCCCGATCGGCAGCGGAACCGGCGCCACGCTGCGTTTCCTCGCCGCCGCGATCGAGGCCCGCGCCGTCGTGGAGATCGGCACCGGGACGGGTGTCTCGGGTGTCTGGCTGCTGCGCGGCATGCGCCCCGACGGCGTCCTGACGACCGTCGACGTCGAGGCCGAGCACCAGCGCCTGGCCCGCGAGTCCTTCAAGGAGGCCGGCGTCGCCAGCAACCGGGTCCGGACCATCGCCGGATCCGCCCTCGACGTGCTCCCCCGGCTGACCGACGGGCACTACGACATCGTCTTCGCGGACGGAGACAAGCGGGAGTACGCCGCCTACCTCGGCGAGGCGCTCCGCCTGCTGCGTCCCGGCGGGATCGTGGCCTTCGACAACGCGCTGTGGCACGACCGCGTCGCCGATCCCGCCGTCCGCGACGACGAGACCGTCGCCATCCGCGACCTCGTCCAGCAGGTCGCCGCGACCGAAGGTCTCGTCCCGACGCTGTTGCCCGTGGGCGACGGCCTGCTGGTCGCCAAGAAGGAATGGGTGCCGGAGGCCGACTGAGCCTTTTGCCTCGATCGGCTCAGAGGCCGTGGTTGGCCACGAGCAACCGGTCGCGATCGACCATGTCGCGGATCCGGCACAGGCGTGCCCAATCCTCGCCGTCGTAGAACCGGCTCGGGTCGACCTTCGTCTCGGTGAACGTCGGCACCAGGCTGGTCCGGGACCACGCGCCCAGGGCACGCACCATGGCGAAAGCCGCAGCCCTGCCCGCGACGGCCGCTTGCGGGCTGGGAGCCATGGCGAGGCAGAAGAGCGCGTACTCCCCGGGAACGTGGGACAGAACGCCTCCGTCGACGTCCGGGACGGCGAACGCGCCGCCCAGGTGCCTCAGCTCGGCGAACATCAACCCGCTGCGCGTGCCCGGCCCGACCTGCTCCAGGAACACCTCGATGGCGGCGGCGTCCAGGACACCCAGGACGCTGTGGTCCGCAACGGCGGGCGACGGACCCGGCGGGTCCATGTGGACCTGCAGCAGCGCCGTCGTGGGGATCCGCCCGAAGGTGTCCACCTCCGGCTGGAGTGCCCGCAGTGGCGCGAGCACAGCGGCGGCGTCCTCGTCGGACTCGAGCACCGCGCCGTCGATGACGACGATGTCGCGCCCGGACAGGAACGGCGGTAGCTCGGGCAACGGGGGGAAGCTCATCACCCGCAGTGACGTGGTCGCCGACTCAGGAACGGTGCGGGTCCACTCGACCCACGCCCGAGTCACCTCGGGGGCCCGCTCGCGGTCCCACAGCAGCATGCCGGCGTACACGTCGGTGTACGGCAGGAGCTCCAGTTCGATCGCGACGACGACTCCGACGTTGCCGCCCGCTCCGCGCACGGCCCAGAACAGGTCCGGCTCCTCGGTGGCGCTCAGCCGGTGGAGCGAACCGTCGGCGGTGACCACCTCCACGGCGCGGACCGAGCCGGACGCGAGACCGTGCCGTCGGCCGTAGAAGGAGAGGCCGCCGGCCAGCGCGAATCCGGCGACGGCCACGTCAGGGGCCGAACCGTGCAGCGCAGTCAGGCCGTGGGGCGCCGCGGCGGTGATCACGTCCTCCCACACCGTGCCGCCGAGCACGCGCGCCGTGCGGGCGGATGGGTCGATGGTGACGCCGGTCAGAGCATGCATCCGGAGCAGGACGACGTCATCCAGGGCGCCCTCGGCGAGCGCCGCGGCGCCGTGGCCGGTGCTCTGCGGGGCGACCCGCAGAGTGGCGGCAGCAGCAGCCCGGACGACCGCCTGCACCTCGGCGACGGTGCGCGGTACGGCGACCGCGGCGGGCCGCTGGTCGACGGCCAGGTTCCACGGCGTGCGGGCGTTGTCGTATCCCTCCTCGCCGGGCAGGTGAAGCTCGCAGCCGGCGTCGAGGCGGATCTGGGTGGTGAGATCAGGTGTTGTTGTCATGGCGCCAAGCCTCCGGCGGTCCGACGGGTCCGGACCATCCCTCGACCGCGTGCTCTTGAGCTCCGGCGGGGCAGGGATCCCGGGCTCCCCAGAAAAGTGGGATACGCCGATGCGAATCCATCCGTCACACTGCTGTGGTGGCCACCAGAGCACTGACTGTCGAGCGCGTGCGCCGGGACGTGGATGTGGTCGCGCGCGCCGGGCTCGACCTCGAGACCTTCCTCGAGGAGGCCATGGCCTCGCTGCAGCGCGCCGTCCCGTGGGAGAGCGCCTGTGTGGCGACCCACGACCCGACGACGCACCTGCTCACCAGCGGCCGGAAGTACGGCGCCCTCACGGGTGAGAGCGAGCACGACCACGAATTCGCGCTGATCGAGTACGGCGAGGTCGAGGCCACCGCGTTCACCGAGTTGGTCCGCACCGGCACCGATGCGGCTGGCGTGCACCTCGTCCACCACGGCGAGGTCGAGCGCTCGCCGCGGATGGAACGGTTCATGGTGCCGCGCTTCGGGATCGGCGACGAGGCCCGGGTGGCCTTTCGCGACGGCCGCGAGATGTGGGGCGCGGCCGCCCTCTTCCGCGGCTCCGACGACCGCCCGTTCGACGCCGAGGAGGTTGACTTCCTCGCCTCGCTCACCGGCATGTTCGCCCGTGGCGTCCGGGCGGGCGTGCTCACCCGGATGGCCGATGCCGTCGCGCCGACTCCCGGTCCCGGCCCCGCGGTGATCATCGTCGGTCCCGACGACCGGGCGACGCAGATGACGCCCACCGCCGAGCAGTGGCTCGGTGAGCTGGCGGGCAGTCCGATCCACCCCGATCCGGTCTCCCCGATTGCGGCGCTCATCGCCTCGGCCCGACGCTACGCCCGTGGGGAGGTCGCGGCGCCACCGCGCTGTCGGCTGCGGACCGCCGGCGGCACGTGGATCGTTCTGCAGGCCGGTCCGTTGAGCACCTTCCGCGACCGGGAGGGGGACATCGTCATCACGATCGAGGAGGCGCGGCCTCCAGAGATCGTGGCACTGGTGGTCGCCGCCTTCGGGCTCACCACCCGCGAGCGCGACGTCACCCAACTGGTGCTGCAGGGCGTGGACACCAAGGAGATCGCGAGCACGCTGCACCTGTCGGCCTACACCGTCCAGGACCACCTCAAGTCGGTCTTCGACAAGGCCGGTGTGCGCTCGCGACGCGAACTGATCTCGCGGGTCTACTTCGACCAGTACGTTCCCCGCATGGGGGACGAACTGGCGCCTTCAGGTTGGTTCGCCTGATGGCGACGACGCTGACCCGCGAGCGGGTGTGGCAGGACGTCGGGGTGGTGGCGCGGGCCGGGCTCGACCTGGACTCGTTCCTGGTGGAGGCCGTCGAGTCGCTGCGCCGGGCGGTGCCGTGGGTGAGTGCCTGCGTCGGCACCCACGACCCGCGCACCCTCCTGCTGACCAGCGACCGCAAGTTCGGGCACCTGCTCACCCAGGACCCGCGCGACGACGAATTCGGCCTGCTCGAGTACGGCAGCCCGGAGGCGACCTCCTTCACCGAGCTCGCGACGGCTGAGAGCCCCGCGGCCGGGGTCTTCCTGCAGACCGGCGGCGACGTCGAGCGCTCGATGCGGATCGCGTCGTACCACCTGCTCCACTACGGCCACGCGGACGAGGCCCGCCTGGTCTTCCGCGACGGCGCCGAGGTGTGGGGCGGCATGGGCCTGATGCGCGGCGCCGACGACCGGCCTTTCGACACCGCCGAGATCGACTTCCTCGCCTCCCTCGCACCCGCCTTCGCGCGCGGCGTGCGCGCCGGCCTGATGGCCCGGCTGGCCGAGGTCGACGAGCCCGAGGACGAGGTCGCTGAGCTTCCCGGACCCGCCGTCGTCGTCATCGGCGCCGGCCACCGGATCTCCCAGATGACACCCACCGCCGAGCATCGCCTGCGCGAGCTCGCCCGCGACCCCCACGGCGGGATCCCCGTTGCCCTGCTCTCCGGCCTGGTCGGCGCGGCCCGACGCTACGCGCGCGGCGAATCGACCGTCCTGCCCCGCTGCCGCGCCCGCACTCGCCGCGGTCGCTGGCTGATCCTCCAGGCCGGCCCCCTCAGCAGCACCGGCGATCACGACGGCGACGTCGTGGTCACCATCGAGGAGGCTCGACCCCCGGAGATCGTCGGCCTCGTCGTCGCCGCCTTCGGCCTCACGGCGCGCGAGCGCGACGTCACCCAGCTCGTGCTCCAGGGCGTCGGCACCCAGGAGATCGGCCGGACGCTGCACCTGTCGGCGTACACCGTCCAGGACCACCTCAAGGCGGTGTTCGACAAGGCCGGTGTGCGGTCCCGCCGCGAGTTGATCGCGCGGGTCTTCGTCGACCAGTACGTGCCGCGCATCGGGAACGAACTGGCGCCTTCAGGTTGGTTCGCCTGAGGGAGTGGCGTGCTAGCGGCTCTCGCCGATGCCTTCCACAGGGTCAGGCGTTCCGAGCCACGACAACAGGAGTCGGGAGCCGAAACCGGACGGACCGACGGTCCACTCGTGCCACTCCTTCTCGACGTCACCGACCGAGGCGATGTCGAGATGGGCCCAGGGCAGGCCGGCGACGAACGGTTGGAGGAAGAGCGCGGCCGTGATGGCCCCGGGACCGCCCGGGTCGTTGGCGGCGTCGGCGACCTTCGAGGCGAGCTTGTCCTCGTAGCCGGCGTAGAGCGGGAAGCGCCACAACGGCTCCCCCGCATGCTCGCCGGCGGCGTCAAGACGTGCGGCCAGGGTGTCGTCATTGGCGAACAGTCCGCCGACCTGCTGACCGAGCGCGACCTTCACGGCGCCGGTCAGGGTGGCGATGTCGACGATGACAGCGGGATCGAGCTCGGCAGCGGCATAGGCGAGTGCGTCACCGAGCACCAGACGCCCCTCGGCGTCCGTGTTGCCGACCTCCGTCGTGCGGCCGCCGTGGTGGCGGATCACGTCCCCGGGCCGCATCGCCCTTCCGGAGATGGCGTTCTCCGCAGCAGCGACCAGGCCGACCACACGGACCGGGCAGTCGACGTCGGCGAGTGCGGCCATCGTGGCGAGCACCACCGCACCGCCGGTCATGTCACGCTTCATCGATCCCATGGACGCTGCCGGTTTGATCGAGAGGCCGCCGGAGTCGAAGGTGATCCCCTTGCCCACGAGCACGACGACGGGCAACTTCTTCGCGGCCCGGACCGAGACACCGGCAGGTGTGTAGTCGAGGCGGATCAACCGGGGCGGCGTGTTGGATGCAGCACCGACGGCGAGGATGCCGCCGAAGCCGTCGCGGGCCAGGTCGTCCTCGTCCCAGATCCGGATGTCGAGATTGCCCGCGGCCGCGATCTCCTCAGCCTGGGCAGCAAGCCAGGCCGGGTTCTTGAGGTTGGAGGGCACGGTCGCGAGCAGGCGCGAGCGCCATCCTGCACCGCCCAGTGCGACCGCTCGTTCGAGCGCCGACCGGTCGGCAGCCACGGGCGCACCAGCGAGCACGACCCGTCGTACGGGCTGGTGCTCGGGCCCGGCGGAGCGCCAGTGGAAGACGAACGAGCCCAGCATCGTGCCGGCCACGAATGCCTCGAGGGCGACCGAGTCGTCAGGGGTCGCCTCGTCGGCGACCGCGAGGATCGAGGTCGCCACGGCGTCGCGATCGCGAACGGCCTTCGCCATCGCGGCACCCGCGCGACGCAGGTCGATGGGACGCGCGGCGCCGACACCGACGAGCACGATCACGCGCAGCGCGGGATTGGACGTGCTGCCCTCAGGCACCGGGACCACCGCCACTTCGGCGGTCTTTCCGGTCAGCCCGTGGATCTCGGCGATGCCGACGAGGTCGAGGGCCAGCTCGTCGGCCAGCGCGGCTGCACCGGGCCCGAGGAGCAGGCCGCCCTCGTCACCCGGCAGGACCGGGAGTGAGATCGCCTCGACACCCTTGATCGCGCCGGGCAGCAAGTCGCTGGCGGCGAACTCAGGGGGCGAGACCTGACCCGGAAGGGTCGGGCCGGCGCTGGCCGGTCCGCGCTGGGAGGACCCGGCCGATGGGGTCACCCGACGACGTTCTTGAGCGCTTCGCCGAGCCCGGCAGCCTCCTCGGCATTGAGCTCGACCACGAGTCGGCCACCGCCTTCGAGCGGGACGCGCATCACGATGCCGCGGCCCTCCTTGGTGACCTCGAGCGGACCGTCACCGGTCCGAGGCTTCATCGCCGCCATGCGGCACCCCTCTTCCACTACCTCTGCGTGCCGTCGACGGCCCTGTGCTGCCGACTGTGCGCCAAGTCATTATCCCCCATGCGCGTCGTGCGGCGCATGTCGAGGACGTTCGCGACCGTCAACGCAACCGAAGTGCCAACTCCACGAAGGCGGTGACGCTGTCCCGCTCGTCGCCGTCGAAGCGCTCCATCGCCTTCGCGATCGGGTCCTCGACCCTCCCGGACGGCAGGACGACGACCGGCGCACCCGCGGCACCGCCCGCGCCGGGAGCATCCGACGACCAGGTCGCTCCCGGGATCTCGCGGACCAGGATCTCGCCGAGGTAGGCGCCCGCGGCCCAGACGTCGGCCTCGTCGGCCGACAACTCCCTGTCGGGTTGGCGCGACCACTGGTCGAGCAACGACTCCACCTGGTCGACGCTCTCAGGCGAGAAGTCGAGGATGTCCGAGCCGACCGGATGGTCGGCCGCCCACCGTTCGGCCAGCAGACGCGGCAGCGGCGTGGAGACCAACGCGGCCGAGGAGGTCGGGGCTTCGGCGGTGTCCCGTTCCGCAGCCAGGCGGTCGAGCAGCCCGTCGACCTCCGACATCCGGTAGCCCCGCAGGGCCAGGGAGAATCGCACCCGACGCAGGTCGTCGACTCGCACCGCACGGTTCGCCGGCACCAGCGCATCCGGCCGGTCGTCGTACGCCGTCGTCATGGGCTCGCCGCGACCGGCCGCGACCAGGGCGACGCCACCCATCGCCAGCACGATCAGGACCGCGAAGACCCACATCATCGGATGGGACATCTCTCAGGCGTGCCGATCGCGAGCGGCGACCATCAGCGCGACGGCCTCGTCGACGTCGTCGGTGAGGGTGAGCATGTCGAGGTCGGACTGCTTGATCCGAGCGTCCGCGAGCATCGAGCCCTCCATCCAGTCGATGAGGCCCTGCCAGTATTCGACGCCCATGAGCACGATCGGGAACTGGG
>JASLDK010000181.1 GCA_030145945.1 Nocardioides sp. | reverse complement strand
GCACGGCACCGGCGCCGGGGATCTTCGGCCTGATCGGCTGGAACCAGCGCACCCTGCTGCGCAACCGGCCCCTCGACGTGTGGATGCACGAGCAGGACATCCGTCGCGCGGTCGGCCGTCCGGGCGGCCTCGACTCACCGGCTGCCCAGCACACCACCGACTATCTGGCCGAGGGATTCGGGTTCGTCGTCGGGAAGAAGGTGGCACCACCAACCGGCACGACCGCCGTCCTCCGGATCACCGGAAGCCCGGCGATCGCCGTGCAGATCGGCGACGACGGACGCGGCAGGCCGCTGGCCGGCGTACCGGAGGATCCGACGGTGGCGCTTGCGATGGACAGCGCGACCTTCGTCGTCCTGGCCGGAGGGCGTCGGGCCGCCGAGCCGGGGGCCGTGACCATCACGGGCGATCGGGAGTTGGGGGAGCGGATCGTCGGGCTGCTCGCCACCACGCCGTAGCCGGCGCCGTAGCGCCGCGTCGGAACACCAAGCAGGAGGAGGATCGTTGAGCTGGGACATCGCAGCGATGCCGGACCAGACCGGCCGCACCATCGTCATCACCGGACCCACCAAGGGCGGACTCGGCCACTTCACTGCTCTTGAGCTGGCCCGGCGCGGAGCCCGGGTGATCCTCGCCGGACGCAACCCGGCGAAGGTCAAGGAGACGGTCGCGGCGATCCGGGCTGAGGTTCCGGAAGCCGTCCTCGAGGCGCTCCACCTCGACCTGGCGAGCCTCGCCTCGGTGCGCACTGCCGCCGAGGCCGTCGCGCAGGTCGGCCCGATCGACGTCCTGGTCAACAACGCCGGCGTGATGGGCACGAAGTACTCCCGCACCGCGGACGGACTCGAGATCCAGATGGCGACCAACCACTTCGGGCCGTTCCTGTTGACCGGGCTGCTGCTGCCACAACTCGCCGGGAGCGGTGACGGTCGGGTCGTGTCGGTGTCCTCGCTCATGCACACGTTCGCGGGGAAGGCGCCTCTCGGCGACCCGCGCGAGCAGAAGGGGCGCTACAGCACGTGGCGCGTCTATGGGCAGAGCAAGCTCGCCAACCTGCTGATGACCGCCGAGCTCGAGCGCCGTCTGCGTGCTGCCGACCTGCCGGTGCGAGCGCTGGCGGCGCACCCCGGCTTCTCGGGCACCCATTTGGCCGCCAACGGGCAGTACGGCCGCTCGGCGGGGGGCATCGCCTCCATCCTCGATGCCGGCGTCAAGGCGGTGTCGCAGTCCGCTGCGGCCGGTGCCTGGCCCTCGCTGATGGCGGCGACCGCCGACCTGCCCGGTGACACCTTCGTCGGACCGAGCGGGTTCCGCCAGTTGTCCGGGACTCCACGTGTCGTCGGCCGGAGCAAGCTGGCCAAGAATGCCGACGCGGCCCGGCAGTTGTGGGAGATCAGCGAGGAGACCGTCGACCTGTCGTTCCCGTGAGGCGTCAGCCGGCGACGGCGTCGAGGCCGGCCACGGTGAACGGTGCGGCGAGCAACAGGACCGCGACACCCGCGCAGTTGGTGACGACGGTCAGCCAGAGCACCGTGACGAACGGTTGTTTGCGGGTCTTGTGACGAAACAGTCGACGCCCGGCGAGCGCGCCCGGCCAGCCGCCGAGGAGCGCGACGACGTGCAGCGTCGATTCGTGGGTTCGCCACTGGCCGCGCTGGGCGGCCCGCTTGTCGGCGCGGTAGAGGACGAGCGCGAACAGGCTGAGGGCGGCGTACGCCCCAGCCATCGCGAGTGCGACGTCCGTGCGTTCGATGACCATGCGAGAAGGGTGTCAGGCGGCCAACGACGACGAACCGGGCATCAGCGTCGGCGCGCAGTCGCAGGTGTCACTGCAGGCCAGGAAGGTGTGCGCCGCGTGCCCGCACGCCGGGCACGGCAGGTCGTGACTGAGGATCTCGGGATGCTTCATCGATCTGCCCCTTTCGGCTCCGGTCCGGTGATGAGGTCGTCAGTCATGATGACTGCGCGGCGACACCGGATCCATCGGCCGGTCGGGGCCTGATCTTCATGGTCCGTCCGAACCATGACTGGTCCGAGTGGGCTAGATGTGATGCCCAGCCAGGTTCGACAACCTGGCTGGGCATCACATCTAGTGGCTCAGCGCCCGCGCGGGCCGTAGACCGCCTCTGCCCGCTTGAACGCCGCCTCGCGTGCGGCCTTCGTGTTGCGTGCCGCCAGCAACCAGGCCTGCTCGAACCGCTCCAGCGCGAAGGTACGCCGAGGAGAGGCTGTCCAGCTCTCGTTGAAGAGCCGCTTGGCGGCTGCCAGCGCATCGGGTGACTTGCGGGTCAGCTCGTTCGCGAGTGCGAGGGCGCCGGTCAGTGGGTCGTTGTCGAGGCGCGTCACCAGGCCGAGCTCCCGGGCACGGCTGCCGTCGAAGACCTCGGCGGTCATCGTGAGCAGCTTGGCCTGATCGATGCCGACCAGTTCCTTGAGCGCCTGGATGCCCGACATGTCGGGGATCAGGCCCCATTTGCCCTCGAGCACGGACCAGCGGGAGTCCGGGGTGGCGATCCGGAAGTCGGCCGCGAGCGCGATCTGCAGACCTCCGCCGAGGCAGTGGCCGTGGACCGCCGCGATCACCGGGACGGGGATCCGGCGGAAGGCCCACGGCGCTTCCTGGAAGGTGTTGGTGCCGCGCCAGGGCCTCGGGATGAAGGCCTTCGCGACGCCGGCCGGGTTGCGCATGACGGAGGCGAAGTCGAGGCCGGCGCAGAACGCGTCGCCATTGCCGCTGATGATCACGGCGCGCAGGGTCTTGTCGCGACGCAGACGCTGGGCGACCGACACCAGGTCGTCGAGGATGTCGAGGGTCAGCGCGTTGAGCTTGTCCGGCCGCTCGAGTCGGACGTGGGCGATGCCGTCGGTGACCGTGCAGCTGACGTGGTTGCTCATGGCGCCATGCTACCCGTCGGTAACTGACGGTCGGGATCCGCTCTGTCATCGCCGACCCGGCTCGAACTGGCATCGGAATCGGCCCGACCCGGCTCGAACTGGCAGGAGAAATGCATCGACCCGGCAGAAACTGGCACGGGCGATGTCAGTTTCTGCCGGGTCGGCGCGCTGCGGGCGCTAGTTTCTGCCGGGTCGGGGTCAGGCGGCGGTGACGACGTCCTTCTTCTGCGTCTCCAACTTGCGGGCCTGGCTCTCCAGCAGCCGCTGCATGACGCGGCGCTTGCGCTTGTCGGCGGTGGCCATGCCGTAGAGCAGCTTGAGCTGGCTGGGCAGGTTCTTGCTGTTGGTGGTGGCCAACCAGCCGTTGGGGAGCGAGAGGCGCACGACCCGGTGCCAGGCGCTGTAGACCTGCTGCGGCAGCGGGGCCTCGTGGTAGTTGAGGCCGTACTTGTCGAAGACCGCCTTGACTCGCGGCGCGACCTCGGCGTACCTGCTGCTCGGCAGGTCGGGGAAGAGGTGGTGCTCGATCTGGTGCGACAGGTTGCCGGTCATGATGTGCATCAGCTCGGAGCCGGAGATGTTGGCGGAGCCGAGCATCTGGCGCAGGTACCACTCGCCGCGGGTCTCCTTCTCCGGGATCGAGTTGAGCTCGAACGTCTCCACGCCCTCGGGGAAGTGGCCGCACATGATGACCGAGTGCGACCACAGGTTGCGCACGACGTTGGCGGTGAAGTTGGCGGCCAGCGCCGGGAGGAAGGAGCCGGTCGGGGCGGCGAGGACCGGGTTGATGACGTAGTCCTTGGTCGCCTGCTTGCGGATCTTCCTCAGCGTGGCGGCTGCGGCCTTCTTGAAGGACTCGGGACGCTTGTCCTTCGGCTTGGAGAGGTTCTTGCCGAGCTCGAGGTCGTACGCCGCGATGCCGTACTCGAAGAAGCAGGCGTTGATGAAGTTCCACAGCGGCTGCGCGAGGTAGAGCGGGTACCACCGCTGCTCCTCGTCGACGCGCATGATGCCGTAGCCGAGGTCGTTGTCCTTGCCGACGATGTTCGTGTAGGTGTGGTGGACCTCGTTGTGCGAGTGCTTCCAGCCCTCCGCGGTCGACGCGTTGTCCCACTCCCAGGTGGTCGAGTGGATCTTGGGGTCACGCATCCAGTCCCACTGGCCGTGCATGACGTTGTGGCCGATCTCCATGTTCTCGAGGATCTTCGCGACCGACAGGCCGGCGGTGCCGAGCAGCCAGGCCGGCGGGAAGACGCTGACGAGCAGGGTGGCGCGGGAAGCGAGCTCGAGCTTGCGCTGGATGTCGACCATCCGGCGGATGTAGGCGGCATCCTTCTCGCCGCGCTTCTCCAGCACGTCGGCGCGGATCGCGTCGAGCTCGGTGCCGATCGCCTCGATGTCCTCAGGGGTCAGGTGGGCGATCGGGTTGTCGGCCTTGTTGGTCACGGTGGTCATGTCAGTCCTTGGGGGCCTTGGGGTGGGGGGTCAGTGGTCGAGGGTGCAGTCGCCGGCGGCGGCGCTGATGCAGGTCTGGATCTTCACGCCGTCGGGGTGGGTCTCCCCGGGAACGGCGACGGTCAGCTCGCCGGTGCGCAGGTCGCGCACGGCGCCGGACTTCATCGGCAGCACGCAGCCCATGCAGATGCCCATCCGGCACCCGCTGGGCATCAGCACGCCCGCCTCCTCGGCGGCGTCCAGGATGGTGCTCGCACCGTCCAGCTCCAGCTCGACGCCCGAGGCGGTCAGGGTGACGGTGCCGCCCTCGCCGGGCTCGACGCGGGAGGGGCGGAACTGCTCGGTGAACAGATCCATCCCGCGGGACT
>JASLDK010000144.1 GCA_030145945.1 Nocardioides sp. | reverse complement strand
TCTCCTGGAACGGCCGTGGCCGGCCGTCGGCGGCGAGCCAGAGCGCCTCGCCGTCCAGGACGACGTCGCGGGCCGGCAGCGCGCGGACGACGGCGACCACCACGGGAAGGCGGTGGGTGATGTCGTCGAGGCTGCGGGTGGCGATGACGACGTCGTCGCCGGAGCGGTGGACCTGGATCCGGATGCCGTCGAGCTTCGCATCGACTCCCACGACGCCACCTGGGTCCGCGACCTTCGTGAACGCGCCCGCGACATCAGGGGCCGACGATGCCAGCATCGGTAGCACCGGCCGGCCCACGGTCAGCCCGACCGCGGCCAACGCGTCGACGCCGTCGAAGGCGGCGTCGACGACGTACGTCGACCCGCCGGCCAACATCGCCGCGCGCCGCACCGCCGCCAGGGGTACGCCGGCCGCGGACGCGAGCGCCTCGGTGACGACCGCCTCGAGTGCACCCTGTCGGACCTCGCCGACGGCGACCGATCGCAGCCAGCCCTGCTCGTCGGCGGTCGCGGCCCCGAACAGTTCGGCCACCAGAGTGGTCCGCCGACCGACGGAGCCCGGACCGGACATCTTGGACATCTGCTCGAAGGCGACATCGACCCCGGCGACCGTGAGGCTGCTGGAGTCGGCGGGGGAGGGCAGTTGCTGCAGGCCACGCCAACCGAGTCCGGTACGCCGTTGGCGCAGCCGCCCGCCGAGGAGATGGGCGACGAGAGCGCGTTCGCCGGGAGAGGCGGCGATCAGCAACGCGGCGATCAGCCGGGACTTCTCCTTGCGCGAGCGTGTCGCGGCGACCTGCCGGGAGACGTCGACGAGGTCGCGGAGCAGCATGGGTCAGGCGGTGCGCGTGGCGTCCAGGGAGGCGGCGGTGACGGCTCCGTCGATGACGTGCTCGTAGACCTCGTCGAGCTCGAGGTCGGCGTTGGTGCCGGACAGGTCGCCGAAGTAGCCGGCGACCTCGAGCGAGACGAAGCCGTGCAGGCAGGCGAACAGCGCCATCGCGTTCTGGAGCAGGCGCTCGTCGGGGAGGCCGGCGGAGCGTCCCATGATCGCGAGCGCCTCGATCGCGTCGAGCGCCGCGGCGTAGAACTCCTCGCGGTCGATCGGGGGGCGGGTGAGGGCGGCGTACCGCTGGGGGTGGGTGCGGGCGAAGGTCCGCAGCGCGTGGCTGAGCGCCCGCAGGCCGGCGACGCCGGCATGCCCCATCGCTGCGCCACGGACGTGGTCGCCGAGCAGGCGCATCGCGCGCACCTGGATCAGCGCCCGCAGGTCCTCCAGGTTGGCGACGTGGTTGTACAGCGAGGAGACCCGCGCCTCGAGCTCGGCGGCCAGGGAGGTCATGGTGAGGGCGTCGTACCCGTCACGGTCGACGAGCGCCTCGGCCGCCTGGAGCACCGCCTCCTGGTCGAGGCGGGCCCGGCGGCTGCGGGTCGTGTCGATGCTCAACTGCCCTCCGGAGCCTGAGGATGTGTGACGCGAGAACGAAAGGGATTCGCGCCGTTGCGAGACAGAATAGTCTCTCGCGACTCGCTGTGCACTGTTCCGGTTGCGTCATAAGGTGCCGGAGTGACGACCGTGACGGGGGGCGAGGTGCGGTGCACCTGGCATCCGGGTCGTCCCGTCCACGTCGCCGCGATGCTGGGTCAGCAGCGTCGCGGGGCCGGGGATCCGACCCATCGCCTCGACATCGAGGGACGGCACTGGCGCGCCAGTCGTACGCCGTACGGGCCCGCGACCCTGGCGATCTCGAACCAGGATCGGGACGGTGCGATCGCCGCTGAGGCGTGGGGACCGGGCGCGGAGTGGGCGATCGACCAACTGCCGGCCCTGCTCGGCGAGCTCGACGACTGGACCGGCTTCGAGCCGCGCCACCCGGTCGTGGCGGAGGCCCACCGGACCCATCCTCACGTCCGCCTCGGTCGCACCGGCCTGGTGATGGAGGCGCTGCTGCCCGCGATCATCGAGCAGAAGGTGACCGGGCAGGAGGCCTTCGCCGGCTTCCGTGCGCTGGTACGACGCCACGGTGATCCGGCGCCCGGCCCGGGGCCGCGGGTCCGGCTGATGGTGCAACCCGCAGCCGCGACCCTGACCGGGATCCCGTCCTGGGAGTGGCTGCGCCTGCACGTCGACCCGGCCCGGAGCCGGGCGGTGGTGATCGCCGCGCGTCGCGCCGATGCCGTGGAGCGGACCGCGTCGGTTTCGGGGGAGGAGATGGAGACCCGACTCCGCTCGCTGCCGGGGATCGGTGTGTGGACGGCCGCGGAGGTGCGGCAGCGGGCCCTGGGCGACCCTGACGCGGTCTCCTTCGGCGACTACCACGTCGCCAAGGACGTGGGATGGGCGTTGACCGGCGAGCCGTTCGACGACGCTGAGATGGCCCGCTATCTCGAGCCCTGGCGGGGGCATCGCGGACGGATTCCGCTGTTGCTCGCAGCGGCCGGTCTGCGTCGTCCGAGGCACGGTCCGAGGATGGCGCCCCGCGAACATCTCACGATGCGTGACCAAATGACGTGATAGGTGTTACACGGTGTGACATTGTGTGGCGGCGGCTTCTCGGGCAGGGGCGCCAGTCGGGATCTTCGATGCGGCAGGCAGGGCAGGCAAGGGTGCACATGGACGAGAGGCGGTTGCCTGGATGAGCGCCGTGGTCGCCGGGGGACGATCCCTCATCGACAATATGACAGGCCGGTTCAAGGCTGGGGTCGTCACGACGGGTGAGCTGGTGAAGCTCGCAGTCGAGTCGATCCAGTGGGGCTTCTCCGACATCGTCGCTCGACGATTCTCGTGGTCGGAGTTCCTGCTGCAGTGCTGGTTCATGACGCGGGTCTCGCTGCTGCCGACGATCCTGGTGGCGATCCCGTTCGGCGTCATCACCTCGGTCCAGATCGGTGCCGCCGCCAACCAGATCGGTGCACAGTCGTTCATCGGTGCGGTCAACGGCATCGGCGTCCTGCGTCAGGGAGCGCCGCTCGTGACGTCGCTGATGATCGCCGGTGCGGTCGGTTCGGCGGTGTGTGCTGACCTCGGCGCCCGGACGGTGCGCGAGGAGATCGACGCCCTCAAGGTGATGGGCATCTCGCCCATTCAACGGCTGGTCGCTCCCCGCATCCTTGCGGCCTTGTTGGTCTCGGTCCTGCTGACCGTCATCGTCGCGATGACCGCGATGACCACGGCCTTCGTGATCGTCGTCGGTGGCGGCCAGATCTCCTCGGGCACCTACCTCGACTCGTTCGTCGGGCTCGCGCAACCCGGTGACCTCGTGCTGGCCGAGTTCAAGGGCCTGATCTTCGGGTTCGTCGCGATCATCGTGTGTGCTCACAAGGGCCTCAGCGCTCATGGCGGCCCGAAGGCGGTCGCGGACGCGGTCAACCAGGCCGTCGTGTTGAGCGTCATCCTGCTCGCCGTCATCAACGTCGGCCTGACCCAGGCCTACGTGATGCTCTTCCCGGGAGGTGCCTGATGTCCGAGGTCCAACTCGGCCGCGGCGTCGGCGCCCGGTTCTCCGATCTACTGGTCGGCATCACCGACAGCGTGATGAGCACGCTCGCGATGCTCGGGTCCTTCGCGACCTTCTCGGTCCAGGTCTTCCGCAACATCCCCTCGACGATCGCGCTCTACCCCAAGGAGGTGCTGCGCCAGATCAAGGACATCGCCTGGGGAACCGGCGCTCTCCTGGTCGGTGGCGGCACGGTCGGCGTCATGATCCTGCTCTCGGTCGCGGCCGGTACGTCGATCGGCATCGAGGGCTTCAACGGCCTGGAGATCGTCGGCCTCGCCCCGCTGACCGGCTTCATCTCGGCCAGCGTCAACACCCGTGAGCTGGCCCCCCTGATCGCGGCGCTCGCGCTCGGTGCCCAGGTCGGCTGTCGTTTCACGGCACAGATCGGATCGATGAAGATCCACGAGGAGATCGACGCGATCGAGGTGATGGCGGTCAGCGCGATGCGCTACGTCGTGACGACCCGCGTCATCGCCTGCATGGTCGCGATCCTGCCGCTCTACCTGATCGGCCTGATCGGCAGCTACATCGCCTCGCAGGTCTCGGTCGTGGTCCTGTTCGGCCAGTCGCCGGGCCAGTACGACCACTACTTCTCCGCGTTCATCCAGGGCCGCGACATCGTCTTCTCCATCGTGAAGATCCTGATCTTCGCCCTGACGGTGGCCCTGATCCACTGCTGGTACGGCATGCGCGTCGGCGGCGGTCCGCAGGCTGTCGGCGAGGCGACCGGAACCGGCATCCGTGCCTCGATCGTCTCCATCGTTCTGCTCGACATGGTCCTCACCCTGGTGTTCTGGGGCGGGGATCCCGGCTTCCGGATCTCGGGGTGAGGTGAGGACATGGCACGCGAGATCTCCCGCAACCAGCTCGCCCGACGCGGCCTGATCGCCCTCGTGGCGCTCGCTGTGATCGGCGCATTCATCACCCTGCGCAGCAACGGGACCTTCGGGTCCAAGCCGCATGTCTCGGCCGAGGTCACCAACGCCGGCGGTGCGCTGCGCGCCGGGTCCGACGTCAAGATGAACGGCGTCATCGTCGGCAAGGTGTCGCAGATCAGCCGAGCCGCATCGGGCGGGGTGACCGTCGACATGGAGATGTCCAAGGCCGACATGAAGGTCATCCCCGCCAACGTGGTGGCGCGGATCCTCCCGGCCACGGTGTTCGGCACGACCTTCGTCGACTTCGTCGTCGACGGCTCGCCCACCGGCGAGCTCAAGGCCGGCGCGAAGATCAAGCCGGACGCCTCCCAGTCGACACTGGAGCTCCAGCAGGCCCTCGACGACATCGACCGCCTGGTCAAGGCACTGGGTCCGGCCGAGCTCGCTTCTGCCATCGGTTCCGCGGCCGAGGCGCTGGACGGGCGCGGTGGCCAGATCGGTGCCACGGTGCGCACGCTCAACGACTACCTCGACCGGATCAACCCGAAGATGCCGCAGGTCCGCTCGGACCTGCAGGCCCTCGCTTCGACCACCAAACTGGTCGACCAGATCGCTCCCGACCTGTTGGACGCCACCGACGACGTCCTGGTCACGCTGCACACGATCGTCACGCAGGAGGCCGCGATCACCGCGCTCATCAGCGGAGGAACCAACCTGGCGAAGACGTCGAGTGAGTTCCTGAAGAAGAACGAGAAGAACCTGGTGGACTTCATCAACGGCTCGGCCGTGCTGCTCGACGCGGTCTACGACAACCGCAAGGCCGGCATCACCGACGCGCTCGCTGTCAACATCCTGCTCGGCAAGAACCTGCCGTCCGCGGTGCGCGAGGGCTTCGTCCGGACCGACGGGACGCTGCGCCTCTCGCCGCCTCCCTACTACACGAGTGGTCAACAGCCCAGCTATCGCACGGGCAGCACCGATCCGGCGGGCGTCGGTCGACTCCTGGGAGGCACCCGATGACCGGGTTGCGCTCGATCGCGATCAAGTTCACCG
>JASLDK010000114.1 GCA_030145945.1 Nocardioides sp. | reverse complement strand
CTGCTGCAGGTCGTCGCGGGCGACCGGCGCCTCGACGGGCAGCACGTCGCCGATCAGCCAGCGGGCGTCGTCGTTGTCGGAGAGCACGTAGTTGCCGGGCGCGTCGTAGGTGAACCGGGCGGTGCCGCCGCGCTCGTCGGTGTCGAAGGCGCCGGTGAGGACCCACCTGCCGGTGTCACGACGGTAGGCGTCCCAGGTGACGGCCTCGGGGCGGGCGCCGCGACCCTGCAGGTGGGCGGCGACCGCGTCGCCCAGGACCCGGCTCTGCGGCGCGCCCTGGCCCTCACCGGGGGTACGCCGGACCGACGCGCGCTGGGCACGCTCGGCGATGTGCTCGCGCTCGGCGAGCACAGGGGCGACGTACGGCATGATCGCGTCGACCGACGTGCCGGCGGCCTCGGCGACCGCCTCGGCGGACTCTCCGGCCCGGATCCGGGTCTGGATCTCGCGAGGACGGATGCTGCTGCTCATCGAGGGCTCCGATCGGCGGGGGGTGTCTCCGCGCACCGCGGCGCGCAGTTCGGGCGTGACGTCGAGCTGGAACTCGCGGCCCTGGTCGTCGGTGAACAGCAGGCGCCGCCGGTCGGATCGACCGGCGAGGAGGCTCAGGCGAGTCGGTCGGCCCAGGGGGAGGTCGGCGCCGACCTGCTCTGCCGTGTCCGTCATCGTGCCCTCACTGACCTGGATCTGCTGTTCGTCCGAGCCTACGCCCGGCGTGGGCTCTCGCCGCGGTGGCTCTCCGGCGTGTGGCGATCATTTGTCGACAATCCTCCGAAGGTGGCCCTCCGAGTGCCGACCTCACCCCGGGTGCGCCCACCGCGCCTTGCCGCGGACGTAGAGCCATTCGTCGCCCTGCTTGCGGAAGCGGCTGATCTCGTGCAGCGCGCCGGGCTCGCCGTCACGGGTGAAGTGGGCGACGAACTCCACGATGCCGCGCTTGTCGTGCTCGCCGCCGTCCTGCGCGGCCAGCACCTCGAGGCCGATCCACGACATCTTGTCGTCGAGCTGCAGCGCGGGAGGACGGGTCGCGGGATGCCAGGTGTGCAGCAGATAGGACGCGAGCCCCTTCGTGAACGCGGCGTACCGCGAGCGCATCAGGGTCTCGGCCGTCGGCGCCGAACCGGGCGCGCGATGGAAGGGCCGGCAGCAGTCGTCGTACGTCCGTCCCGAGTTGCAGGGGCACTCGGGCCGCACCGGACGGGGGACCGGAGCGTCGGATCCCGAGCCGTCAGGCACCGAGCACCCGGTCGAGGTAGGCGTTCGTGAACACCCGGTCGGGGTCGAGTCGGTCGCGCAGGGCGAGGAAGTCGCCGAAGCGCGGGTAGAGCTCGGCGACGTCACCGCGCTCGAGGGTGTGCAGCTTGCCCCAGTGGGGGCGGCCCGCGTGGGCTCGCATGATCGGCTCCATCAACGCGAAGTACGCCGTGTGGTCGGCGCGACGGTGTGTGTGGAAGGCGAGATAGAACGAGTCGCGCTGATACGACGTCGACATCGGTACGTCGTCGGCCGGCGCCACCCGGATCTCGACCGGGAACGACACAGTGAGCCCGGAGCGCTCGAAGGCAGTCCGGCAGGCGCGCAGGACGTCGAGACCGGCCTCGCGGGGGACGGCGTACTCCATCTCCCGGAAGACGACGTTGCGTTCGGTCGTGAAGACCTTGTGGGCGATGTCGGTGTAGGTGCGGGGGCCGAGCAGGCGGGAGGCGAACCGGTTGGCGGCCGGGATCGCCCGCGGCGCGAAGTTGAGCGCTGCCGTCTGCGCACCGAAGACCTTGTTGGAGAGCAACTCGTCGTCGAGCCAGGCACGCCACCTCGGCAGCGGCTCGGCGGCCGAGAGGTCCGTGCCGACGCGGGTGTTGCGCTTGGTGAGCATCCGGTCCGAGTGGGGGAACCAGTACATGTCGACGTGGTCGTGGTTCGCGGTCAGGGCGTCGAACCCGGCCATCGCCTCGTCCCACGACATGGGCTGCTCCTCGGCGCGGAGCAGGAAGAGCGGCTCGACCGCGAAGGTGATCGTGGTGAGGACCCCGAGGGCACCGAGGCCGATCCGCGCGAACTCCCACACGTCGGAGTTCTCGGTGGCGCTTGCGCGAAGGATCTCGCCGGTGCCGGTCACGAGTTCGACCCCGACGACCTGCGCGCCGAGGCCGGAGGCCCGTCCGCCGGTGCCGTGGGTGCCGGTCGAGACAGCGCCCGCGAGCGTCTGCTCGGCGATGTCGCCCATGTTGTGCAGGCTCAGGCCGAGTGCGGCGAGCTCGGCGTTGAACACCTTGAGCTGCGTGCCGGCCAGCGCGGTGACCGTCATCGCGTTGCGGTCGACGGCGACGATCCCGCGCATCCGCTCGGGGCGCAGATGCACGTGCTGAGGTGTCGCGATGCCGGTGAAGCTGTGGCCGGTTCCGGCGGTCTTGACCGTGCGGCCGGCCTCCCGTGCACGGCGTACGACGTCGGCGATCTGCGCTGCGTCGACGGGCTGGATCACCTCGAGGCCGGTGGCCGACTCGAGGCCGGTCCAGTTAGCCCACGTGTTCTGCAGGGTGCTCATGGGAGTGCACCGTATCGGGCACGCGGGTCGCGAGCGCGCCCAGCAGGGCCAGCAGTCCACCCGCCGCGGAGACGAGGTAGGCCGGCGAGGCGCCGTGGGCGTCGATCACGAGCCCGGCGATGGCAGCTCCGGGTGCCAGGCCGGCGGCGACCCCGGTCTGGATGACGGCCATGCCCTCGGTGCGTCGCGACACCGGGAGGACCTCCTCGGCCAGGGAGAAGGTGGCGATCAGCGTCGGGGAGACGGCGATACCGCCGACCAGCAGCACGAGTGCCATCGCAGGCATCGAGTCGATGAAGGCGAGCGGGGTCATGGCGGCGAACATCCCGACCGTGCCGATCCGCAGGCGCTGGAGGGCTGTCTTGCGCCAGGTGATGGCGCCCGCGACGATCCCGGCGAGAAGGCTCCCGAATGCCCAGATGGCGAGGAGCACGCCGGACAGGGACTTGTGGCCCTGCTCGTCGGAGAAGGCGACGGTCACGACCTCCGCGGCGCCGAACAGGATGCCGAAGGCTGCTGCCACGACGGTCATGGGCGCGATTGCGCGCCACGGGATGGGCTCGCGCCCGGCGACGTCCGCCTGTCGCGGATGGGCTGGAGGCTCGGTCGTCCGTTGCAACGCGAACGCCCAGGTGCCGGCCACGCCCGCGACCAGCGCAACCAGGAGTCCGGCGATCGGGGCGACGGCGGTGGCGAGCAGCGTGACCGCCACCGGACCGGCGATGAAGACGGCCTCGTCGCCGACGGACTCGAACGCGAACGCCGTGTGCAGCCGCTCCGGGCGGCCGCGGTACACGTGGGCCCAACGCGCGCGGACGCAGGTGCCGACCGACGGGAGGGCGGACCCGGCGACAGCGGCGAGCGCGTAGGTCGTCCAGGTCGGCCACGACCAGGTGAGGGATCCCATGGTGAGGGCGAGGCCGACGCCCCACACGGTGATCACCACCGGCAGGACCCGTCCCTGGCCGAGCCGGTCGATCAGGCGGCCCTGAGCGATCGCGAAGACCGCGTTGGCGATGACGGCGACCGCAGAGACCGAGCCGGCGAAGCCGTAGGAACCCGTCTCGTGCTCGGCGAGCAGGACCAGCCCGAGGCCCACCATGGAGATGGGAAGTCGGGCGACGAGCCCGATCATGCTGAAGCGTGCTGTCGCCGGCGTGAAGATCTGGCGATAGGTCTGCAACATGGCGGTTCCATCTTCCTCCCTACGATGGGCCCGTGCCGAATCCGGACCTTGCCCCCTACGACGCCCTGCTCCTGGTCTCCTTCGGGGGCCCCGAGAAGCCGGAGGATGTCGTCCCCTTCCTCGAGAACGTCACCAGGGGACGCGGCATCCCGCGCGAACGGCTCGAGGCCGTTGGCGAGCACTACTTCCTCTTCGGCGGTCGCTCGCCGATCAACGACCAGAACAAGGCACTGATCGCCGCCGTCGAGCAGGACTTCACCGAGCACGGGGTCGATCTGCCGATCTACTGGGGCAACCGCAACTGGGCGCCCTACCTCACCGACACCGTTGCCCAGATGGCAGCTGACGGCGTACGTCGGGCGCTCTGCCTGGTGACCTCGGCCTACTCGTCCTGGTCGAGCTGTCGGCAGTACTTGGAGAATCTCGAGGTCGCGGCGGCAGCGGTCCCGGACGGAGTCACGGCGCCGCGCCTCGACAAGGTGCGGGCCTACTTCAACCACCCCGGCTTCGTCGCCGCCAACGTCGACGGTGTGCTCGCGGCTCTGGCAGATCTGCCGTCAGAAGTCCGCGACCAGGCGCGGTTGGTGTTCGTGACGCACTCCATCCCGATCTCGATGAGCGAGGCCAGCGGACCCGAGGACCGCCCTGAGGGCGGGTCGTATGTCGCCCAGCACCTCGACGTCGCCCGCACGGTCGCCGACCAGGTCGCCGAGCGCACCGGCGTCGACCGGCCGCACGAGCTGGTCTACTGCTCCCGCTCCGGCTCGCCGCACACCCCATGGCTGGAACCGGACGTCAACGACCATCTCGAGGAGCTTTCCGCGCAGGGCGCGGCTGCCGTCGTCCTGATCCCGGTGGGCTTCGTCTCCGACCACATGGAGGTCGTCTACGACCTCGACACCGAGGCTCTGGCCACTGCCGAACGGCTCGGGCTGCCTGCCCGGCGGGCAGCATCGGCAGGCACGCACCCGGCGTTCGTAGCCGCGATCCGCGAACTCGTCCTCGAACGAGCCGCCTCGGAGCGCGGTGAGGGACCCGAGAAGCCGACGCTGGGGGAGCGCGGGCCGGTCCACGACTGCTGTCCGCTCGGTTGTTGCGGGAGCGGCGCCCGTCGATGACCGACCTCGCCGAGCTCCGTGCCCTCGCCGAACGCGTTGCTCGCGAGGCCGCCGTCCTGGTCCGGGAGTACGCCACGCGCGGGGTGTCCGTCGCCGCGACCAAGTCCAGCGACATCGACGTCGTCACCGCCGCCGATCGTGCGAGCGAGGAGCTCATCCGCCGACGGATACTCGAGAGCCGACCTGACGACGCCTTCGTGGGGGAGGAGGGCGACGACATCGCCGGGATCTCGGGGGTGCGCTGGATCGTCGACCCGATCGACGGGACCGTCAACTTCCTCTACGTAGCCGTCGAGGGCGCCTTCGGCGACCCGGCACAGGTCGAGGGCGCACGATCCCGTACGACGGATGTCGCGGATCTGCGG
>JASLDK010000102.1 GCA_030145945.1 Nocardioides sp. | reverse complement strand
CCGACCAGCACGGCGACCCACGTCATCCGCGCCGGGACCGGCGGTTGGGCCTCGAGGCGGGCCCGTCCCGCGCGCAGGGTGACCCACAACCCGAGGTAGGCCACGGCGAAGGCCACGGTCGCCACCAGACCAACCCACGCGTGCAGCGCGGGCAGCTCGGTCCAGGCGGTGTGCATCGGGTCGATCAGGAAGGCCAGCCAGACAGCGGCGAACAGCGGCCCCCACTTCCCCAGCGGACGCTGCAGGGGATGGTGGGCCGTCGTGTCCGCGGCGCTCGACTGCACGAGAGCGAGGCTATCGATCACACCCGCGCCGTGTCCTTGCCCATCCGCCACGCCGCGCCCACCGCGAAGATCGCGAACCAGACCAGCGCGTTGACGACGCCGTACCAGTGCAGATCGCCGGTGAGCGGAGCGCGGGAGATCTCGGCGACACCGAACATCGGACTGAAGGCGGCCACGTGGTAGAGCGTCGTTCCGGCGTCGATCGGGATGAAGACGTTGCCGAGGAAGGAGAACAGCGCGAGCCCGGGGCCGATGATCTGCATCGCGTTCTCCCCCGGCACCAGATAGCCGACAAAGAGGCCCAGGGCGGCGAAGACCAGGGTGCAGGCGAGGGTCAGCAGTCCACAGGCCACCCAGCGACCGGCCGACATCTCCGCGCGTCCCTGCGCGATCGCCGCGATGTTCACCACTGCGACCGCAATCGCACCGAGGGTGACCGCCATCAGCACCTTCATCAGGACATACGCCACAGGCCGCAGCGGCGTCAGCCGCAGTTGCCGCGACCAGCCCAACGCCCGTTCCAGCGCCACCATCGCGCCGCCCGAGGCGGCCGTCAGCGATGCGCCGTACAACGCCATCGAGACCATGACGTAGGCCGCGACGTTGCCGTGGCCGACGCTCTCGTCCCAGTGGCCGCTCGCACCGCCGAAGGCGAAGAAGAGTGCGGTCGGGAAGAGCAACGTGAAGATGACGGTACGACGGTTGCGGAGCATCCGGCGGAGCTCGATCCGCAGGACCGTGGTGTTGAGGCCACCGAGCGGCGGGACCCGGCGCGTGGTGGGGTCGATCGTGGTGCTGGCCGCGGTCATGATGCGTCTCCTGTCAGGCTGAGGAAGGCTTCTTCGATGCCCTGGGCGATGATCTCCACGTCCCGGGCGGGGGTCTCGGTCAGCAGGTAGCGGGCGACCGAGTCGCTGTCCTTGGCGCGGATCGTCACGGAGTCACCCCGTACGTCGACGTGGTCGACGCCGCCGACAGCGGTGATCGCCGCGACCACGGCGGCGTCCGCGCCGGGCAACCAGGCGCGGATCGTGCGTCCGGAGGCGAGCGCTCGGATCTGCGGGCCAGTGCCGTCCGCGACGACCCGACCCTTGCTGATCAAGACGATGCGGTCGGCGTACTGGTCCGCCTCCTCGAGGTAGTGCGTCGCGAACAGGACCGTTCGTCCCGAGCCGGCATCGGCGCGGATCGCACTCCAGAACGCGCGCCGGCCCTCGACGTCCATACCGGTCGTCGGCTCGTCGAGCAGCAGCAGTGCAGGATCGGGCAGCAGCGCCATGGCGAAGCGGAGACGTTGCTGCTCGCCGCCGGAGCACTTCGCGACCCGACGCTCGGCGATGGCCGTGATCCCGGCCCGGTCCAGGACCGTGTCGACGTCCTCGGTGTCGGCGAACAGGCTGGCCGTGTAGGCGACGGTCTCGCGGACGGTGAGGTCCTTGAGCAACCCGCCGCTCTGCATCACCGCGGACACGAGCCCGCGGGCGATCGCCTTGCGGGGTTCGAGGCCGAGGACCTCGACAGTGCCCGTCGTCGGACGGCTCAGGCCCAGGACCATGTCGATGGTCGTGGTCTTGCCGGCACCGTTGGGTCCGAGGAAGGCGACGATCTCGCCGGGCTGCAGGTCGAGGTCGATGCCGCGCACGGACTCGACCGGGCCGAAGGTCTTGGTCACTCCCGCGAGCCGGACGGCCAGCGGGTTCGGGTGGAGTGAGGACATGCCCTCAGCCTCGTCCCACAGGACTCCTGCCGCCTCGGGCATGCGTCACGGTCTGGGCATGACATCTGTCATGCCCGGCGGACCTGGTGGTGGGCGGTGAGCCTCAGGCGGAGAGGGTCGCGGCGATCGTGCCGCGAGCGTCACCCACGTGGATGACGACACCGTTCGAGCCGCGGAAGTCCGCCAGCACGGCCGCATCCGGCTCCGTGAGGTCCTGGGCATCGCCGAGCACCACGCAGGCGTCGACGCCGGTCGACCCCGACGCCACCGCCATCGTGACCACGGCCTGGACGGCCGTCAACTGGAGGGACGGCAGGTCGACCGTGGCAGCGGCGTACGTCCGGCCGTCGGTGTCGCGGACCGCCGCGCCCTCGGCGGCCTGGATCCGGGCCCGCGTGGCGCGGGCGAGGGTGACGAGCTTCTTGTCCTCGGCTGACAGGTCGGGCATGGCTCGATTCTGTCAGGGGTGCAGGATGAGGCCATGTCTGCCTACTGGATCAGCATCTATCGAGCCGTCCACGACAACGACAAGATGAAGGCGTACGCCGAACTGGCCGGCCCTGCGCTGACCGCGGCAGGCGGGCGCTTCCTGGTCCGGGGTCTCCCGGAGAAGGTCTATGAGGCCGGTCTGGAGGAGCGTGCGGTGATCATCGAGTTCGACAGCGTCGAGGCCGCGATCGCAGCCCACGACTCAGCGGACTACCAGGCGGCTCTGGTCGCGCTGGACGGCGGAGCCGAGCGGGACATGCGGATCGTCCCGGGCGCCTGAGGCGGCCATCCGTGCGATCGCTGAGCCTGCGGCTGCGACTGGGGCGGCCCGAGATCGGTCGGTACGCCGACCGGTTCGGACTCCCCCGGGCCGGCGATCCCGGTGAGGGAGTCGCGGTGACCTTCCTCGGCGTCGCCAGCCTGCTGATCGACGACGGCACCACCGCCGTGCTCACCGACGGCTTCTTCTCCCGTCCCTCGCTGCCCCGCGTCGCGCTCGGGAGGATCGCGCCCGACGAGGCGCGCATCGACGCGACCCTGGCTCGCGCGGGGATCGACCGGGTCGCCGTGGTCGCGCCCGTGCACACGCACTTCGACCACGTGCTGGACTCCGCCGTCGTCGCACAGCGGACCGGCGCCCGCCTCGTCGGAGGCACCTCGGTCAGCCAGGTCGGGCGCGGCGGCGGACTACCCGACGAGCAGGTCGAGGTCGTCGTCCCCGGTGTGCCGATGGAGGTGGGCGGCTTCCGGCTGACCTGGGTCGAGGGCGAGCACTGTCCGCCGGACAGGTACCCGGGAGCGATCACGGAGCCCGTGGTGCCGCCGGTCAGGACCGAGGCGTACCGCTGCGGCGAGGCCTGGTCGATCCTGGTCGAGCACGACAGCGGCCGCACGGCGCTGGTCCAGGGCAGTGCGGGGTTCCGGCCGGGCGCGCTCGCGGGGCACCGGGCCGAGGTCGCCTACCTCGGCATCGGGCAGCTGGGCATCCAGGACCGTACCTACATCGAGGAGTACTGGGCGCAGACCGTCGATGCGGTCGGGGCCCGGCAGGTCGTGCTGATCCACTGGGACGACTTCTTCCGCCCGCTGGACAAGCCGCTGCGCGCGCTGCCCTACCTCGGCGACGACCTCGACGCGACCATGGACGTGCTCACCCGGCTTGCCGAGCGAACGGATGTCGGGCTCCACCTCCCCACCGTGTGGCAGCGCGAGGACCCCTGGGCGTTGCTGGGCTGAGCCTGCGCCGTCCGTCCCCTACCGCTGACAGCGAATGCGCAGCTGCCACCCGAGCGGCGCGATCGGGACCGGGATCTCACTCGTCCCGACGCACTCCGCGTCCAGGACTGCGGTCGAGGGCCATGCAGGCCCCTGCTCGCGGGCCACTGCAGCGGGCCGTGCTGCGAGGAGTGCGGCTCCCAGCACCACCACCGCAGCGCTGACCGCCACAGCGCGATGCCAGTGCGATCGGGCCAGATCGAGGGCGACGAGCGGGACGGCGAACAGGTAGAGGCCCGAGCTGGTGCCGTACCGCAGGACGCCGCCGGCGCGCCACTGGTCCCCGCTCAAGCCCGCGAACTCCATGGGGTATCCGTTGGCGACGATGCTCGCGGACCAGAGCAGACCGGACCCGAGCAGAAGACCGACAGCCGCGACGCGCAGCGCGGGCTCTCCGCGACGAAGAACGAGGCCCGCCGCGACGAGCGCCGGCAGCACCAGGACCACGAGGCCCGAGGGCCCGGCGAGGTCGACCAGCCGACCCGCGAGGCCACCACCGTCCGTCCACGCCGCCGCCCCCGCGTGGCCCGCGTAGCCCACGACCAGGTCGGGAAGGGAGAAGGCGGCATCACCCTTGGCGGGTCGCGGGTGGAGCACCGTCGCGAGCAGCTGGGCGACGGCTCCGGCGAGGAGCCCCGCGCGTGCGATCCAGCGCTGCCGGTCCCGCCAGCCCACCACCATCAGCGGCACCAGGAGGACGACGACCACCTCGCTCAGACCGGCCAGCAGTCCGGCGACGGCCCAGCCCATCGCCGCGGCACGGCTCGCCGGACGATGCAGCACGATCCAGAAGGCCAGCCACAACGCGAAGCCGTGCAGGTTCGCGAGGTTGCCGAGGGTCTCGGTCGCGCCGGCCGGCAACAGGACCGGAGCGAGCGCGACGAGCACCCGGACCCACTGGTGGGCGATGACGCCCTCCGTGAGGAGCCAGGTCAGTGCGCACACGAGGGCGACCAGTGCGACCGCCGCGACGGTGACCGCGACGCTCCACTGCCCGACAGGCACGACCAGCACGATCACGTCGGTGACCAGGCGAGGAACGACGTGCAGGTACCCGTCGTACGGGGTCCATGGGGCCACACCCGACTGACTGCCGCTGAGGAAGACCGCACCGTCCTCGGCCCAGATCCGGTTCCGGGCGGCGACGGGGACCCGCCACCAGCAGTAGACCGACGCGACCGCCCACAGCAGGAGCGGCATCGCGGCCCGTCGCAGCAGCGGCACGACCCACATCCTGTCAGTCGACGACGGCTTCATCCTGAGGAACGCGCGAGATGAGCACGGTGCCGATCTTGTTGCGGCGTCCGGCCACCCGCTCGGCCTCGAAGCGCAGACCGTGCGCCTCGACGACCGAGCCCGGGATCGGCACGCGCCCGAGATGCTTGGCGAGCAGACCGCCGACGGAGTCGACGTCCTCCTCCTCGATCGTGAATCCGAAGATCTCGTCGAGGTCGTCGACCGGATAGCGCGAGGAGACGCGGACCTCGTCGATGCGGCCGTCGATGACGGTCTCCACCTCGATCTCCGCCTCGTCGTACTCGTCGGTGATCTCACCGACGATCTCCTCCAGCAGGTCCTCGATCGTGATCAGGCCGGCGGTGCCGCCGTACTCGTCGACGACGATCGCGACGTGCAGGCGGCGCAACTGCATCTCGCGCAGCAGGTCGTCGACCGGCTTGGACTCGGGGACCCAGACGGCGGGCCGCATGACCTCCTCGACCTTCTGGGTCAGCTCGACGTCGGGCGCCTCGAAGTCCCGGCGTACGACGTCCTTGAGGTAGGCCACGCCACGCACGTCATCGAGGTTCTCCCCCACGACCGGAACCCGCGAGAAGCCCGAGCGCAGGAACAGGGACATGGTCTGACGCAGGTTCTTGTGGGTCTCGATGTAGACCACGTCGCCGCGCGGCACCATCACCTCGCGCACGGTCGTGTCACCGAACTCGAAGACCGAGTGGATCATCTTCCGCTCGTCGGCCTCGATCAGCTCGGTCGCCTCGGCCATGTCGACGAGCTCGCGCAACTCGGTCTCGGTCTGGAACGGTCCCTGCCGGAATCCCCGCCCCGGCGTGATCGCGTTGCCCACCGCGATCAGCAGTCGTGGGATCGGGCCCAGCACCGTGGTGAGGGCGGACAGCGGCCAGGCGGCGGCAATCGCGACACTCTCCGCATGCTGGCGACCGACCGTGCGCGGCGCGACACCGATGACGACGAAGGTGACCACCAGCATGACGGCGAGCACCACACCGGCGCGCGCCCACCAGGACGCGTCGAGTCGCGCGTCGACGTACAAGGTGACGACGACGACCGCGGCGATCTCGCACATCAACTGCAGCAGCAGTGCGGTGTTGAGATGGCGCGGAGCATCGTCGAGAACCGTCGCGAGGCGCTTCGCACCCGCCCGACCATCGGCGACGAGCTCCTGGGCGCGGGCCTTGGAGAAGCCGGCCACGGCCGCATCGGCTGCGGCGAAGAGGCCGGCGAGGACGACGAGGACCGCGGCCGCACCCAGCGACCAGAGACCGTCGCTGATCATGCGGTCGGCTGGGCCCGCCACTGCGCGAGGAGCTGGTCCTGCAGGCCGAACATCACCTTGTGCTCCTCAGGCTCGGCGTGGTCGTAGCCGAGCAGGTGGAGGATGCCGTGGGTCGTCAGCAGTTCGAGCTCAGCGAGCGTGCCATGGCCAGCAGCGGCGCCCTGGCGCTCGGCGACGACAGGGCACAGGACGAGGTCACCGAGGACGCCTTCCTCGGGCTCCTCATTGACCAGACCGGGACGCAGCTCGTCCATGGGGAAGGCGAGCACGTCGGTCGGCCCCTCCTTCTCCATCCACTTCTCGTTGAGCTCGGCGATGGTGTCCTCGTCGACCGCCTTGATGCACAGCTCGGCCAGCGGGTGGACCCGCATCTGGTCCATCACGAACCGCGCGAGGCGCGAGAAGTGCTTGACGTCGAGACCGCTGCCGGACTCGTCGAGGATCTCGATGCTCACTTCTCGTCCTTCTTCATGGCCTTCTTGGCCTTCTTCTTGGGCTTGCGCTTGCTCGATGTGTCGTCGACGCGGCCCTGGGCCTGCGGCCGTTGCTGCCCGGCTCGTGGCCCCGCCTCCTTGCGGGCGTCGAAGTCGTCGTAGGCGGCAACGATCCGCCCGACCAGTTGGTGTCGAACGACGTCACTGCTCGTCAGCCGGACGAACGACAGGTCCTCGACGCCGTCGAGGATGTTCTCGACGATGCGCAACCCGGACGTCGTACCGCGGGGCAGGTCGACCTGGGTGACGTCGCCGATGACGACGATCTTGGAGCCGAAGCCGAGGCGGGTGAGGAACATCTTCATCTGCTCGGGCGTGGTGTTCTGCGCCTCGTCGAGGATGATGAAGGAGTCGTTGAGGCTCCTTCCCCGCATGTAGGCCAGGGGCGCGACCTCGATCGTTCCGGCCGCCAGCAGCTTGGGGATCGTCTCCGGGTCGAGCATGTCGTGCAGGGCGTCGTACAACGGGCGCAGGTAGGGATCGATCTTCTCGCTGAGCGTGCCGGGCAGGTACCCGAGCCTTTCGCCGGCCTCGACCGCGGGCCGGGTCAGGATGATCCGATTGACCTGCTTGGCCTGAAGGGCCTGGACGGCCTTCGCCATGGCGAGATAGGTCTTGCCCGTGCCCGCCGGGCCGATCCCGAAGGTGATGGTGTGGTTGTCGATGGTCTCGACGTACCGCTTCTGGTTGAGCGTCTTGGGTCGGATCGAGCGGCCGCGGTTGCTCAAGATGTTGAGGGAGAGCACGTCGGCGGGCCGCTCGGAGGTGGCCGTCTGGACACGCAACATCGCCTCGACCCGCTCGACGACCTCGGCAGTCACGCCCTGGCCGGTGCGCAGGATCGCGACCAGCTCACCGATGACCTTCTCGCCCAGCTCGATCTCGTGCACGTCGCCGGCAAGCGTGATCCGGTTGCCGCGCACGTGGACCTGGATGCCGAGGCGCTTCTCGATGATGCCGAGGTGCTCGTCGCCCGGACCGAAGAGGCTGACCATGTCGATGCTGTTGGGCACGACCACGGTGTGGCGGACGGGGGCAGGCGCGCTGCCTGCGGTGGTGGGGACGGGGGTGGGTGAGTCGGTCATGGATGCCCGAGGACGGGCGGCCTTTCCGGGACGACGATGAGGCCCTTCCATGGTACGGGGCGAGGGCTGGGGGTGCCCACTCGTTTGCTTGTCGGCCGGCTCGGGCGCTGCGGCTCAGGTTGCGGCGGAGTCTGCGGCTGAGTCTGCGGCTCAGTCTGCTGCTCAGGCTGCGACTCAGCCGGGGGGCCAGGTGAGGTCGCGGCCCGCGATCACGTGGCAGTGCGTGTGGAACACGGTCTGCTGCGCACCGGCCCCCGTGTTGAAGACGAGACGGTAGTCGTCGTAGCCGGCCGCGTTGGCGACCGCCTTGGCCGTCGTCGCGATCTCCGCGAACATGGCCGGGTCGGCGGCCGCTGTCGCTGCGGCATTGGGCTCGTGGTCGCGCGGGATGACCAGCGCATGCAGCGGCGCCTGAGGCGCGATGTCGCGGAAGGCGAACGTGCGCTCGCCCTCGTGGAGGACCTCGGCAGGGATGTCGCCGGCGATGATCTTGCAGAACAGGCAGTCAGGATCGGTCACGCCACCACCCTACGGTTCGGTTCACCACTCCCACCGCACGCCGAGGTAGCCCGGACCGAACGCGGTCTGGCGATAGTGCACGCTGGTGCCGCCGGCGAGATCGACCGGCCACTCATGGCTCAGGCCTCCCTCGGCGAAGAGCACCCAGCACCGGCCCGGGACCCGATCGGGATGGAAGCGCACCCAGACCAGCGCCTCCTCGAGCCGCTGCTCGGCCGCGAGCGCGTAGTCGGTGTCGAAGTTCTCGTGCCCGTCGAGGCTCACGGCCTCGATCTCGGTGAGCGCGGACTCGCCCAGCGCAAGGGGCCGCTCGAAGACCAGTCGGTTGCCCCGGATGCCGCGTTCCAGATCGTTGATCTCACCGATCGTGCAGCCGGCCACGGCACGCATCATGGTGTCGTTGACCACCGTCCCGGTCTCGGGCCCGACGAACAGGGTGACGCCGTCGACACCGTCCCGGTCGGCGATCACGAGCTGCCGCACCCGGGCGCGGACGATCTCGCCCCGCGCGCCAACATCGACAACGAGATGCGAGGACACCCGGCACACGTCCTCCTCACCGATCACTGCATCGACGGCGGGGTCGCCGAGCAGCTCGTCGAAGGGCACGACCGCGCCGACGCGACGCCGCATCCGGCCGGTCAACCGGCGGCTCAGCATTCCTTCCTCGAGACCGAGGACCGCCTCAAGCTCGGGAATCGCCTCGAGCGAGGTCTCCCGCTCGGGCTCGCGCTGGCCGGAGCGCCAGTAGGACAGCGCCGTGAGCGAGATCGGGTGCCGGCGCTCGGCGAGCCGGTCCCGCAGGTATGTCAGCGTGACGCCCCGTCTTTCCATCGATGCGCCCAATGCCTCGGCGAAGGTGGTCACAACGTCCCCGGATCGGTCTCCCACGAGCCCATGCTGCAACACGGCCGCCGCGCCGGACGGCCAGCATGGCATCGACACGCTGGCGGTCGTCCTCCACCGAGCGTCGACCACATCGGGAAGGATCGACGCCATGAACCGATTGCGCATGCCTGTCGTGGTTGGAGCCGTGGTCGCCCTCGGGTTGGTCGGTCTGACCGGATGCGGGGACGACACGCCCGAGGCGACACCGTCACCATCTCCCTCCTCCTCGCAGCCCAGTGCATCGCCGACAGCCGACGCAACGCCGTCGTCCAGCACGCAACCGGGCGGCGACCTGCAGGCGCTCACCTACTTCGTCGGCGACACGCCGCAAGGCCCGAAGCTGTACGCCGAGGCACTCTCCGGCGTCACGCCTGAGGAGCCGGTGGCTCATCTCCTCGACGGACCCACGGACTCCGACTACCGCACACTCCTTCCGGCGGGCAGCATCGAGCCGCACTTCCACTTCGACGGGATCGGCAGTGACGGCGCCTTCGGCATCGTGCTGACCGACGCGTCGTGGGAGCAACGCCCCGCCGGGATGAGCGACCGGGACGCGCGGCTCGCGGTCCAGCAGCTCGTGTGGACCTTGAACTCGATTCGGGGCAACAACACCGTCGACACGTCTCAGCGGGACAGTGCCGAGGTCGACTTCTATGTCGACCACCAGGAGGTCAGCTTCCTCGGCATACCCAGCGGTGTGAAGCCCGAACCGGAACTGGACGTCCTGGCGACGGTCAACGTCCTCTCCCCTGCCGACGGCGCGACCGTGAAGGACACCTTCACCGCGTCGGGCCTGGCCAGCTCCTTCGAGGCCACCGTGCCCTGGCAGGTCGTGGACTCCACCGGCAAGGTCGTGCTCGAGAACTCCGCGATGGCGGACGGCTGGATGGACAAGCTCTATCCGTGGACGGCCGAGGTCGACGTCAGCAAGCTCGCGCCCGGCGACTACACCTTCGTGGCCCGCACCGACGACCCGTCCGGCGGCGAGGGCGGCGGCCCGACTGAGGACACGAAGAAGATCACGGTGCCATGAGGTTCACCCGGCGCGGGCTCAACCGGACGCTGCTGCTGCGCCAGCACCTGCTCGAACGCAGCGACCTCACGCCCACGGACATGGTCGGACATCTGGTCGGTCTCCAGGCGCAGGAGTCGCTGCCGCCGTACCTCTCCCTCGCAGCGCGGGTCAACGACCTCGACCCCTACGCCGTCAGCGAGCTGATCGAGAACCGCGCTCTGGTGCGGGTGTTGAGCCTGCGCGACACCGTGCACCTGCACCTGCCCGCGGATGCGGCGACGCTGCCCGTGTGGGCTGCTCCCGTGCGGGAGCGAGAAATGAAGGTCAGCCAGAGCATCGGCAGCGCACGCGAGGTCGATCGGGCCGCGTTCGCGGCCGCGGTGCGCGACGTGTTGGCCGCCGGCCCGCTCCCCCAGCGCAGACTCGCGGCCGCGCTGGCCGAACGCTTCCCGGCGCACTCCGCCACACAGTTGGGTGGCGTCGCGCGGGTCCTGGAAGTGCTCGCGCAGCTCCCGCCGCGCGGCTGCTGGAAGCCCGATGGGTCCACTGCCGTTGCCTACGACTTCGTCGAACGTTGGACGGGCCTTCCCCTGGCAGAACCAGATGTGCCGAGCGTGATCCGCCGCTACCTGCGGGCCTTCGGCCCGGCCACGGCCGCCGACGTCACCACCTGGTCGGGCATCACCCGACTCGGCCCGACCGTGAAGGCGATGGACGACCTCGAGGTGCACGAGGACGAGAACGGCAAGACATTGTACGACATCGCCGGGTCGCCCGTTGCTAACGAGGACACGCCCGCACCTGTGCGCCTGCTGGGGACCTACGACAACCTGTGGCTCTCGCACTCGGCGCGCGACCGGGTCATGTCGCCCGAGCATCGCCGGATGTGGATGGGCACGAACGGCGCCCAGGCGATGTCGGTCTATGTCGACGGCTGGTTCACCGGGTTGTGGAGAGTCGAGGAGGGCCGGGTCGTGCTGGTCGAGATGACGCGGGATCTGACTCGCGCCGAGAAGGCGGGGTTGGACGAGGAGATCGAGCGGGTCGAGGCACTGCTCGCGCGCTGACCCGCGTCAGCTGCCCCAGCGAGGCGTGCGGGACAACAGAGCCGCGACCGCCGCGACACCGGCTGTCGACGTACGAAGGACCTCACTCCCGAGGCGGACCGCAACGGCGCCTGCCGCAACGAAGGCGGCGACCTCCTCCTCAGTGAGGCCGCCCTCCGGACCGACGACCACCAGCAGATCACCGTCCTCGGGGAGGGCGAGGGCAGCGAGAGGTTCGGTGGCGTCCTCGTGGAGGACGACGGCGACGTCGACGCTGCCGATGAGCTCGAGGACGTCGGCAGTTGCCGCCAGTGACAGCACCTCGGGGTGCCATGCTCGACGCGCCTGCTTCGCGGCCTCCCGCGCGGTGGCCGACCACTTGGTGTGCGACTTGGTGGCGCGCTCGCCCTTCCAGATCGCGACACTGCGCGCTGCGGCCCAGGGCACGATCCGGGCGACCCCGATCTCGGTGAGGACCTCGACGGCCAGCTCGCCGCGCTCCCCCTTGGGCAATGCCTGGACGACCGTGACCGTCGGCCGGGGCTCCGGACGAGCCGTCACGTCAACGATCCGAGCGGTGAAGGCGCGCTTGGCGGTCTCGGCCACCTCCGCGGTCGCCATCAGCCCCATCCCGTCGGTCAGCAGGATCCGTTCGCCGACCCGCAGGCGTCGTACAACCACCGCGTGATGCGCCTCGTCGCCCTCGACGGTGACGGCGTCACCTGCCTGGACGCCGCCAAGGGTCGGGACGAGGTGCTGGGGCAGTGTCATGGCTGCTCGGATCCGCTGCCGGGCGTCAGTGGGCGGTGAAGGCGTCGCGAAGGCGACCGAACATCGACTTGTGCGTCGGCCGGACGTCACCGGTCGGCTGCTCCTCGCCGCGGATCGCCGCCAGCTCGCGCAGCAGCTCCTCCTGACGGGGGTCAAGTCGGGACGGCGTCTCGACGGCAATCGTGACGGCCAGATCGCCACGGCCGCCGCGCAGGCCGGGCACGCCACGCCCGCGCAGGACGACCTGATGTCCGGACTGGGTGCCGGACGGAACGGCGAGATCGAAGGAACGCTCGACGTCCGCCGACTCATCGAGATCGGCCTCAAGGGTCGGGAGCTCGATCGACGTCCCGAGCGCTGCTGCCGTCATCGGAACGGTCACGGTGCAGTGCAGGTCGTTGCCGTTGCGCTCGAAGACCTCGTGCTGAGCGACGTGGATCTCGACGTAGAGGTCACCGGCGGGACCGCCGCCCGGACCGACCTCGCCCTGCTCGCTGAGCTGGACACGGGTGCCGTTGTCGACACCGGCGGGGATCTTGACGGTGAGGGTACGCCGAGAGCGCACCCGCCCGTCACCCGCGCACTCGCGGCACGGGTCGGGGATCACGGTGCCGAAACCGCGACAGGCCGAGCAGGGCCGCAGCGTGCGAATCTCGCCGAGGAACGAGCGCTGCACGACAGCGACCTCGCCCGCGCCGCGGCAGGTCTCACACGGGATCGGCTCGGAGCCGGGTGCTGCGCCGTTGCCGCCACAGCCGGTGCACCGCACGGCGGTATCGACCTTGAGCTCGCGGGAGACACCGAACGCGGCCTCGGCGAGCTCGACCTCGATCCGGATCAGCGCGTCCTGGCCACGGCGCACGCGAGGACGCGGTCCACGCCCGCCGCCAGCGGCACCGGCGTTGCCGCCGAAGAAGGCGTCCATGATGTCGGTGAAGGAGAATCCCGCGCCCTGGCCGCCGAATCCGGCACCGAAGGCGTCACCGCCGCGGTCATAGGCGGCCCGCTTCTGCGGGTCCGAGAGGACTTCGTAGGCAGCGGTGACCTGCTTGAACCGCTCCTGGCTCTCCGGGTCCGGGTTGACGTCCGGGTGGAGTTGGCGGGCGAGCTTGCGGTAGGCCTTCTTGATGACGTCGGCGTCGGCGTCGCGGTCGACGCCCAGCAGCTCGTAGGGATCCTGGCTCACGTTGTTGTCTTTCTCAGCTCTCGTCGAGGATGCGCGAGACGTAGCGCGCAACTGCACGCACCGCCGCCATCGTTCCGGGATAGTCCATGCGGGTGGGGCCGACGATCCCGAGCGCCGCGAGGGCGTCGTCGGGGCCATAGCCGGTGGCGACGACACTCGTCGAGGACAGTTCCTGGAACGGCCCCTCAGCAC
>JASLDK010000059.1 GCA_030145945.1 Nocardioides sp. | reverse complement strand
GAAGTCCGGGTCGACGTCCAGACCGGTGATCGAGTCGTCCATGTCAGGCTCCCCCTCCCTTGGTCATCCCCTTGGCCATCCCCTTGGCCAGTTCCTTCGCGACGATGCCGCGCAGCACCTCGTTGGTCCCGCCCCGCAACGTGAAGCCCGGACGCCGACTCAGGCTGTCGGCCACCAACCGCTCGACATCGGTGTCGAACTCGTCGATCGCCCACTCCGCCAGGTCCTCACCGATGTCCCCCTCAGCACGGGTGCCGAGCATCTTGACCATCGACGCCAGAAGATCGGCCGGTTCCTCGGCCTGGAGCCGGGTCGCGACGTCGTACGACAGGTGATGGAGAGCTGCGAGCCGACCCACGTGACGCCCGACGTCCGCGGGGTTCGCCCGGGTGGGAAGTCCCTTCGCGGTCATTGCGGCAAGGCCGGCGAAGGTCGACAGGAACCGCTCCGGCCCGCTGCGCTCGAACTTGAGCTCCGAGGTCACCTGACGCCACCCCTGGCCGACCTCCCCCAACACGTCCGCGTCGCTGACGAGGACGTCATCGAGAACCACCTCGTTGAAGTGATGACTCCCGTCGAAGGAATGGATCGGGTTGACCTGCACACCCGGCGCGCCGAGGCGCACGAGGAACTGGGTCAGACCGTCGTGGCGGCGAGAAGGGTCGAGCGGCGCGGATCGCGCGAGGACGAAGAACGCGTGGGCGCGGTGGGCACCGGATGTCCACACCTTCGTCCCCGACAACCGCCAGCCACCGGGCACCCGCGTCGCCCGGGTGCGCACCGAGGCGAGGTCCGAGCCCGAATCCGGCTCACTCATCCCGATCGCCCAGTACGACAGACCGCGGGCGATCGCCGGCAGGAACTCGTCACGCTGGGCCGGCGTACCGAACCGCACCAACGACGGCGCGATCTGCCGATCCGCGATCCAGTGCGCGGCAACCGGCGCGCCCGCACACAGCAACTCCTCGGTGACCACGAACCGTTCGAGGTACGAGCGCCCGTGACCGCCGTACTCGGTCGGGATGGTCATGCCGAGCCAGCCCCGCTCACCCAGAGCCCGGCTGAAGTCCTCGTCCCAACCCGCCAGCCAACTGTCGACGCCAGGCGTGAATCTCCCAGCGGAACGGCTCTCCTCGAGGAAGGCACGTACGTCGGCACGCAGGGAGGCGAAGGACGATGGCTTCATGCTGCACTCGCCCTGCGAGGGCCGCGCTCAGCGACGGTGATCGCCACGGCGACGATCAGGATCAGACCAGAGAAGACGTCCGGCGCCCACGTGGGTCCACCCGCCAGCGACAGACCGAGTGAGCCGGTTCCGATCACCAGGACTGCCAGCACGGCACCCCAAGGATTGAAGCGACCGTGGCGGAACTGAGTCGCGCCGAGGAAGGCCGCCGAGAACGCGGGGATCAAGTAGTGCGCGCCGGCATCGGGCGCGCCGGCCTGGAGCCGCGCAGCGAGGATCACGCCCGCGAATCCCGCGAGCGCGCCGGACACCATGAAGGCGACCACCTTGACGCGGTTGACCCGCACTCCCATCAGGCGCGCCGCCTCGGTGTTGTATCCGGTCGCATACAGACGACGTCCCGCGGCGGTCTGCTCCAGCACCAGCCCCATCACGGCCATCAGCGCGATCACGTAGATGAAGGCGACGTTGATCCCGGCGATCTCGCCGATCGCGATCAGGTTGAATTCACCGGACATGCGCTCGGTCAGCACCTTGTCCCCCGACAGCGCGACAGCCATCGCCGCCACGATCGCACCGGTCCCCAAGGTCGCAATGAGGGACTCCAGCCGGAGCCACACCACGGCAAGGGCATTCGCGAGACCGACCAGCGCACCTGCGAGCACACCTCCCACCGCACACAGCGCGGGCGGCAACGACGTGGTCGCCAGCAGATGCCCGGCCACCACTCCGCCCAGGCTCATCGTCGAGCCGATCGACAGATCGAACAGTCGAGCAGAAAGGACGATGACCAGGCTGAGCGCGGCCAACGCCGTCACCGAGTAGTCGCTCATCAGTGTCGTCACCGTGGCCCGATCAAGCCACAGGTCGGGGATCCACAGCGCGAACAGCACGATCATGCCGAGCCACACATAGACAGCACCGATCGTCCCGAATCCGAAGCCACGCAACGCGTTGCGCCGTACCTCCGGAGCCTTCGAGACATGCGACGCGGGAGGTTGTTCGTCGCTCGCGCCACTGCCTCCGGCAACAGGGGCCAAGGGCGTGGCGTTGGTCGTCGTACCGCTCATCGATTTCCACCCATCTGTGCCAGGGCCGCATCCGGAACGGAACGGCGCCGCGCCATCGCGGCAAGGAGTCCTGCTTCGGTGATTTCTTCGCCGACGAGTTCGTCGACGATCCGTCCCTCAACCAGGACCAGGACGCGGTCAGCCATGCCGACCAGGTCGTCGAGATCGGCCGAGCAGACGATCGAGGGGGTGCCGTCGGCCGCCAACTCCCGGACCAGCCGATAGATCGACTGCCGTGCCCCGATGTCGACGCCGCTGGTCGGGTCGTCGAGCACCAGCACCTTCGGCGTACCGATCAGACCGCGGGCCAGCGCAACCTTCTGTTTGTTGCCGCCGCTCAGCAGGCCATAGGGCCGGTCGGGATCGGCGGGCGCAACCTCGAGACGCTCGATCCAGGTGTGCGCCACATCGCGTTCCCTGCGCCGAGCTATCCACCCGTGTCGGGAGACGGCCGACGGACGGGCGAGGCCGATGTTCTCCGCGACCGTCTGTTCCTTCACTGCCGCGGCTGGGTGACTGTTGGGCAGCACGAGAGCGATACCGCCCTGACGGGCCTGACGCACCGACAGTGGAGCAGCGCCGCTGACTCCGGCCAAGGTCAGTCGGCGTCGGGCCGGAACCACGCCAGCCAGCGCGGCCGCGAGCTCCTCGCGACCGGAACCCGCAATGCCAGCCACCCCGAGCACCTCGCCTTCATGCACCGACAGGTCGACGCGATGCAGCAGATCGGTCGTCAGGTCCGCCACCGAGAGCACCGGCGCGGCCGTTTGCGGCACGGGGAGGAGGTGTTGGCGTCGTCCGATCTCCGACACAGGGCGACCGACGATGAGCTCTGCGAGCGCGGCTTCGTCCATGCCCTGCGTGGTGAACGTCCCCAGGCTGCGACCGTCCCGCAGAGCCGTGAGGCGGTCGGCGATCCCCAGCACCTCACCGAGTCGGTGGGAGACGTAGATGATGCTGACACCCCGCTCGCGTAGATCCGCGATGAGTCGCATCAGCCGGTCGACCTCGGCCGGCGGCAGGGCAGCCGTCGGCTCGTCGAGCACCAACACTTTCGCGACGCCGTGGGTGTCGTCCAGAGCGCGGGCGATCGCGACCGCGCTTCGCTCCACGGCAGCGAGCCGACCCACGGGCGTGTCGATGTCGATCTCGATGCCGATGCGGTCCATCAGCGAACGAACTCGATCACGGTGGGTGCGCCAAGCGATGCGACCGAGCTTGCCCGCGAAACCCGCGACGAGCCCGACGTTCTCGGCGGCGCCCAGTTCGTCGACGAGACCGAGGTCCTGGTGGACGAAGCGGAGTCCGGCGGCGAGCGATCCAGCTGGGTGGCCCGGATCGAGGCCGACGCCGTCAACCTCGATCCGGGAGCCGAGGTCGGGGCGGTGGAAGCCCGAGAGGACCTTGATGAGTGTCGACTTGCCGGAGCCGTTCTCGCCGACCAGTGCGTGCACCTCGCCCGCCCGCACCTCGAGGTCCACTTCGGTCAGCGCCCGCTGGGCTGGGAAGGTCTTGCTGACCCCACTCAGCCGGAGGCGTACGTCGCTCATCTCCACCACCCCTGTCTTCTCTCGATGCATCCGTCGCTCACCGAGGTGAGCGTCAGGACAGGCCCCACAGCGCGCGGTACTGGTCCTGGTAGTCGGCGACCGTCGGGTAGGTCTCGGTCGACGTCGGCTGCGTCTGCTTGGTCACGATCCACTCGGGCCAGGTGGCGCGATCGGTCGACGGTGCCGTGTCCGCTCCGTTGAACTCACGGATGAAGTAGTCCACTGCTCGCCACATCTGCTCGTCGCTGGCCGCGGTCAGAACCGCGGTCAGGAAGTCGCCGTCGGCGAGGTACTGATTGGCCGCGACGTTGTAGGCGCCCAGACCGACGACCTGGACGGCGGACGGACTGAGGCCCGCCGAACGCAGCGCGGCCGGCAGTCCCACCGCCATGTCGGAGAGACCGATGTCGACCCAGTTGACCTTCGGGTTGCGGCGAAGGTGCGCAGCGACGCGAGTGGAGAGGTCCTTGCCCAGGCTGGTCGACGGCAACTCCACGATCTCCACGGAGCACTTCTCGCAGGCGGCCTCGACGCTGGTCTTGTAGCTCTCAGCCATCACCTGGAGGCTGGGCAGAACCTCACCGACAGTGACCGCGATCGCATTGAGCTGGTCGCCAGCCTTCGACAGGGTGTATTTGGCGATGGTCTCGCCAGCCGCCTCGTAGGTGTCGCGTCCGTTCAGGACGCCCGTCACTCCGCCGCCGACCGGGTCGACCATGTTCATCCGCAGCACCGGGATCCCCTTCGCCTCGAGCTGCTTGAGCTCGCCATCGAAGAAGCGACGGTCGTGGCCGAGACCGATGACGCCGTCGGGGGCCAGCCGCACGGCCTGGGCCCACGCCGTCTTGATCTCCTCCGGCGTCGCGCCGGTGGGAATCACCTTCAGCTTCCAGCCGACGGTGTCGGTGGCCTCCTTGAGCGACTTGCCGAGCGACTCGCAGGCCGGGAGGCTGCACTGCAGGTAGGC
>JASLDK010000056.1 GCA_030145945.1 Nocardioides sp. | reverse complement strand
GTCGGGTTGGCGTTGGTCATGGTCGCGGCTCTCGGCCAGGTCGGCATGGCCAGCGTCGTCTATCTCGCCGTCGCTCTCGTGATGGTCTGCCCCGCGCGGGTGTTCGTCCCCCTGGTGGCTGCCATCGCCGCCGTCGTCGTGGTCCTGGGGCTCACCGTCGACGGGTGGCAGCACAACACCTGGTTGGCCTTCTCCGTGATCGCCGCGTCGGTCGCGGTGTTCGGCGTCCGTTCGATGATGAACCGCAACATCGAGCTGATCCGGGCCCACGAGACCAATGCCGCGTTGGCCGCTGAGGGCGAGCGCAACAGGTTGGCACGCGACCTGCATGACATCCTCGGCCACTCCTTGACCGTGATCACGATCAAGGCCGAGCTGGCCGGCCGGTTGATCGACGTCGACCTGGACCGCACCCGTGCCGAGCTGGCCGACCTGGAGCGGTTGAGCCGGGACGCGTTGGCCGACGTACGCCGTGCGGTGGAGGGTTATCGCGAGCTCACCCTCCCCGGGGAGTTGGCGCGTGCCAGGACGGCCCTGGAGGCGGCGGGGATCGAGGCGAGACTCCCGAACAGCACCGATGACGTGCCGAGCGAGCGACGAGAGTTGTTCGCCTGGGTGGTGCGTGAGGGTGTGACCAACGTCGTTCGCCACTCGGGTGCCCGGCGCTGCGAGGTGGTGCTCAGTGCCGATCGGGCCGAGGTCCGCGACGACGGTGCTGGGCTCCCGATCACCTCGGATGCCGCGCCCATGCGGGGTTCTGGGCTCCTCGGCCTGCAGGAACGGGCGGAGGCGCTCGGCGCTCGCCTCGTCACCACCCGTCTCGATCCGGGGTGGTCGCTGACCGTGGTGGTGGACCGATGAACGCCGAGACCTCCGCAGGTACGACGATCCGGCTCCTCCTGGCCGACGACCAGGCACTGGTCCGCGGTGCATTGTCCGCACTGCTCGGGCTGGAGCAGGACCTCGAGATCGTGGCCGAGGCCGGCACCGGCGAGGAAGCAGTCGAGTCGGCCCGCACGCACGCCCCGGACGTCGCGTTGCTCGACGTCGAGATGCCGGGCATGGACGGCATCGAGGCGTGCGCACGGATCAGGTCGGCGGTGCCGGAAACCCGGGTGCTCATCGTCACCACCTTCGGCCGGCCGGGCTACCTCCGCCGAGCACTGCAGGCCGGTGCGTCGGGCTTCGTCGTCAAGGACACACCGGCTCCGCAGCTGGCCGACGCCGTACGCCGCGTCCACCGAGGCCTGCGGGTGGTCGACCCGGCGTTGGCCACGGACTCGTTGCTGACGGGGGAGTCCCCGCTGACGGCGAGGGAGACCGACGTACTGCGGGCCGCCCGCGACGGCGCCGCGGTGGCCGCGATCGCCGCACACCTGTTCTTGAGCGAGGGCACCGTCCGCAACCATCTCTCGTCGGCGATCGGCAAGACGGGCGCGACCAACCGCACCGAGGCCGTGCTCACCGCGCTCGCCAACGGTTGGCTCTGATCCTGCCGGAGTGCGGGTACGACTCGCCGATGGAGAAATCGGGTGGCGCCACTACGGCAAAACTGGTTGAGTGAGGTCAACCAGTCCGCCCCCGGTGTCCCCGGACAGGAGTACGTTCGAACCATGGCAGACCGTGCCTGGCAGGAGCACGGGCAGGCCGTCCAACGGCTTGCCGCCTCCTTAGCCGCGATCCCCGCCGGTGAGCCCGTCCGGCTTGCCAAACGCACCACCAACCTGTTCCGGGCTCGCTCCGCGACCAGCGCCCCCGGCCTCGACGTCAGCGGTCTCGACGGCGTCATCGAGGTGGTCCCCGACAGCCCCGACGGGCCGATCGCCGAGGTGCAGGGCATGTGCACCTACGAGCACCTCGTCGACGCGACCCTGGCACACGGCCTGATGCCCTACGTCGTCCCCCAGCTGCGCACGATCACCCTTGGCGGTGCGGTCACCGGTCTCGGCATCGAGTCGACCAGCTTCCGCCTCGGCCTGCCCCACGAATCGGTGCTGGAGATGGACGTCTTCACCGGCAGCGGCGAGATCGTCACCACCCGTCCCGGCGACGACCTCTTCGATGCCTTCCCCAACTCCTACGGCTCCCTCGGCTATGCCACCCGGCTGCGGATCCAGCTCGTGCCCGTTCCGGCGTACGTCGCCCTGCGTCATCTGCGCTTCGACGACGCTGAGGTGATGGCCAAGACGATGGCCGCCATCGCCTCGACCCAGACGTACGACGACCAGCCGGTGCACGGTCTCGACGGCGTCTCCTTCGAGCCGGGTGAGCATGTCCTCACCCTCGCGACGTGGACTGACGAGCCGGGAGCAACGTCGGACTACGCGGGCCAGGAGATCTACTTCCGCTCGCTGCAACGTGCCGACCGCGACCGGCTCACCATCCACGACTACCTGTGGCGCTGGGACACCGACTGGTTCTGGTGCTCGGGCGCCTTCGGTGCGCAGAACCCGCGGATCCGCCGGTTCTGGCCGCGGCGCTATCGCCGATCCGACGTCTACATGCGACTCCTGCACCTCGACCGTCGCTTCGCCATCGCCGACCGGCTCGACCGCCGCGCCGGTCGTCCCTTGCGCGAACGGGTCGTCCAGGACATCGAGGTCCCCGTCGAACGGTTGGGTGAGTTCTTGGCGTGGTTCGACGAGGAGATCGGGATGCGACCGGTGTGGATGTGTCCGCTCGCCACGACCCGCGCGTGGCCGCTCTACCCGCTCGAACCCGGGGCTCTCTACGTCAACGTCGGCTTCTGGGGCACGGTGCACGTCGGCCCGGATGCCCCGAACGGCCCGAAGAATCGCGCGATCGAGGCAAAGGTGCACGAGCTCGGTGGCCACAAGTCGCTCTACTCCGACTCCTACTACGACCGCGCGAGTTTCGACGCCCTCTACAACACCGCGCACCTCGCCGAGGTCAAGCGTGTCCACGATCCCGACAACCGACTGACCTCTCTCTACGACAAGGCGGTGAAGAGCCGATGACGGCCCGCAACGACCACCCAGACAGCATCTCCGGCAGGGGGATCGCGCAGATCGTCGACTCCTTGTTCGAGGGTGGTCTGCCCCTGTGGTTCAAGGCGTACGACGGCAGCGAGGCGGGGCCGCTCGACCAGCCCTACGGCCTGGAACTGGTCAACGAACGCGGCCTGTCCTATCTGATGACCGCGCCCGGTGACCTCGGTCTGGCGCGCGCCTATGTGAGCGGCGACCTGGTCCTGCACGGCGTTCACCCCGGCGATCCCTACGAGGCCTTCTCGCTGTTGAAGGACATCACCGACTTCGCCGTACCCAAGCCGAGTGAGCTGGTCGGCATCGTCCGCACGTTGGGGATCAGCAACCTGGTGCCCCCGCCACCGCCACCGCAGGAGCACCTGCCCGCCTGGAGGCACCGGCTCGAAGGTCTGCGGTCGCTGTCGAACCCGTTCGGCCGCTGGGGCCGGCATTCGCAGGAGCGCGACGCCGAAGCCATCCACCACCACTACGACGTCTCGAATGCGTTCTACGAGCACGTGCTCGGCCCGTCGATGACCTACACCTGCGCGATCTTCCCGACCGAGGACGCGACGCTGGAGGAGGCGCAGGCCCACAAGTACGACCTGATCTGTCGCAAGCTCGACCTGCGGCCCGGTCAACGCCTGCTCGACATCGGCTGCGGTTGGGGCGGCATGGTTCGCCACGCAGCCAAGCACTACGGCGTCCAGGTCCTCGGGGTCACGCTGTCGCGCGAGCAGGCAACCTGGGCCCAGGAGGAGATCAAGAGGCAGGGCCTCGACGACCTCGCCGAGGTCCAGCACTGCGACTATCGCGACGTCGAGGAGCGGGACTTCGACGCGATCAGCTCGATCGGGTTGACCGAGCACATCGGGATCGCGAACTATCCGGCCTACTTCGAGTTCATGCGGGACCGGCTGCGGCCCCAGGGGCGCATGCTCAACCACTGCATCACTCGCTACGACAACGTCGAGCGGCCGACCGGCGCCTTCATCGACCGCTACGTGTTCCCTGACGGCGAGCTCGCCGGATCGGGCACGATCGTCACTGCTGTCGAGAACGCCGGTCTCGAGGTCCAGCACCACGAGAACATCCGGATCCACTACGCGAAGACGCTCGCCGGATGGTGTCGCAACCTTGCCGCCAACTGGGATGCCTGCGTCGCGGAGACCGATGAGGGGACGGCGCGGGTGTGGGGCCTCTACATGGCGGGCTCGCGGATCGCCTTCGAGCGCAACGAGATCCAGCTGCACCACGTGCTGGCGACGCGCAGCGACGACGGGGTGAGCGGGTATCCGCTCCGGCACGACTTCGGGGTCTGACACCGTCGGCCCTAGGCTTCACCTCGTGCTGATGCGGATGTCGACCCTGTTCGTTCGAACCCTGCGCGAGGACCCCTCGGATGCCGAGGTGCCGAGCCACCGACTGCTGGTGCGGGCGGGCTACATCCGCCGCGCGGCACCGGGCATCTACACCTGGCTGCCGCTCGGCCTGGCTGTCCTGCGCAAGATCGAGGGCATCATCCGCGACGAGATGAACGCCATCGGCGCCCAGGAGGTCTCCTTCCCCGCGCTGCTGCCCCGCGAGCCGTACGAGGCGACGAACCGTTGGACCGAGTACGGCGACGGCATCTTCCGGCTCAAGGACCGCAAGGACGCGGACTACCTGCTCGGTCCCACCCACGAGGAGATGTTCACCCTCCTGGTCAAGGACATGTACAGCTCCTACAAGGACCTGCCGCTGAGCCTCTACCAGATCCAGACGAAGTATCGCGACGAGGCGCGGCCGCGCGCCGGCCTGCTGCGCGGGCGCGAGTTCACGATGAAGGACTCCTACTCCTTCGACGTCAGCGACGAGGGGCTCGAGGCGTCATACCAGAAGCACCGCGACGCCTACGTCCGGATCTTCGACAAGCTCGGCTTCGACTATGCCATCGTCAAGGCCACCGCCGGCGCGATGGGCGGATCGAAGTCCGAGGAGTTCCTCGCCAAGGCCGCCGTGGGCGAGGACACCTACGTCCGCTGCACCAACTGCGACTACGCCGCCAACGTCGAGGCCGTCGAGGTCCGGCCCCCCGCGCCGACGTCGTACGACGGCCTGCCGGCCGCTCACGCCGAGGCCACGCCGGACACGCCCACGATCGCGAGCCTGGTCGACCACCTCAACACTGTCTTCCCGCGCGACGACCGCCCCTGGACCGCGGGCGACACCCTCAAGAACGTGCTGGTCATGCTCAAGCATCCCGACGGCACCCGCGAGCCGCTCGCGATCGGCGTCCCGGGCGATCGCGAGGTCGACCAGAAGCGCCTCGAGGGCCAGCTGGAGCCGATCGAGATCGAGCCCATGGACGAGGCCGAGTTCGCCAAGCACCCGGCGCTGGTCAAGGGCTACATCGGGCCGGGTGTGCTCGGCGAGGAGGGGGCGTCCGGCATCCGCTTCGTCGTCGACCCCCGCATTGCCGATGGCACCCGTTGGGTGACCGGCGCCGATGTCGCCGGCTCCCACGTCATCGACATGGTCGCCGGCCGCGACTTCGCCGCCGACGGCACGATCGAGGCCGCCGAGGTCCGTGACGGCGACGCCTGCCCGAACTGTGACTCCGGGACGTTGGAGTCCGCGCGCGGGATCGAGATGGGCCACGTCTTCCAGCTCGGTCGCAAGTACGCCGAGGCGCTCGACCTCAAGGTCCTCGACGAGAACGGCAAGCTCGTCACCGTCACCATGGGCTCCTACGGCGTCGGTGTCACCCGAGCGGTGGCCGCGATCGCTGAGGACACCCTCGACGAGATCGGCCTGTGCTGGCCGCGCCACGTCGCCCCGGCCGACGTCCACGTCGTCGCGGCCGGCAAGGACGAGGCGATCTTCACCGCGGCCGAGCAACTGGTCGCGAGCCTGACCGCCAACGGCCTGGACGTCATCTACGACGACCGCACCGGCAAGATCAGCCCCGGTGTGAAGTTCAAGGATGCCGAGCTGATCGGTGTCCCGACGATCGTCACGGTCGGCCGCGGCGTGGCCGAAGGAGTGATCGAGGTCAAGGACCGTCGGACAGGTGAGAAGCAGGAGGTCGCTCTCGACGCCGCGGTCGAGGCGCTCGCCGGCATCGTCCGGGCCTGAGGTCGCGTCATGGGTGTCGAGGCGGTCATCTTCGACTGGGGCGGCACGCTGACCGCCTGGCACGACATCGACTTCCACGCGGAGTCGTTGGCTCTGGCCCAGGCTGTCCGCACCACCCCGGACACCGCCGACGACCACCACGCGCATGCGGCACGCCTGCACGCGGCGGGCAGTGAGATCTGGGGACGCAGTCGCGACCGTCAGCAGAGCGCGACGATCGCCGACCTGTTCGACGCCGCGGGCCTCGATCACGACCCGGACCTGCTCGCCGCCTACTACGCGTTCTGGGAGCCGCACACGCTGACCGACCCGGAGGTGGCGCCGCTGTTCACGTGGCTGCGCGAAGAGGGCATCAAGGTCGGGATCCTGTCCAACACGATCTGGCCGCGGGTCTGGCATCGCGGCTTCTTCGAGCGCGACGGGGTGCTCGACCTGATCGACGGCGACGTCTACACCAGCGAGATCCCGTGGACGAAGCCGTCGCCCGACGCATTCCGTGCCGCGATGGACGCTGTCGAAGTGAGCGACCCGGCTGGTTGCGTCTATGTCGGCGACCGTCTGTTCGACGACGTCTGGGGTGCCCAGAACGCCGGCCTGCGCGCGATCCACATCCCGCACAGCGCCATTCCGGCCGAGCAGATCGGACACACCGAGGGTGATCCCGACGCGACCGCCCATCGCCTCGCCGACATCCCCGCCCTCGTGGCGCCCTGGCGCTGACCCTGTCGCTGCAACTTTGTGCAGTGCACATTTATGAGGATTGCAGAACCGGGTCTCGCTCGATGTTGTGTTGCATGATTGTGCACAAGGCGATCGGCGAGCCCCACCAGGTTCTGATCGTCAGGTGACCGTTGTCCCCGGTCATCAGCGGCTCGTGATCCCGACCTTCGGGGGACGTCTCGGGAGTTCCTCGGATGTCGAGATCACGGGCCGCTGATCGGTTTTACCCACCGAGCCGGCGCGTTCCGCGATGATCCGGCCGGGCAGCCCCGGCCGCTGACAGCTACAGGCCGGGCAGTCGGTCCGGCTTCGCCCCGAAGCCCAGGCCACGCACGGCGGCGTCCAGGAGCGCATCGATCGCCCAGGCGCGTGCATCAGTGCTGGTGCTGGCGACGAGATAGGCGTACGTCGCCGCGGCCGCCTCCTCGAGCAGGCGCGCCCGCTCGGTCACGGCGGCGCTGGTGCCCAGATCTGCCGGGAGCTCATAGCCGGGTTGGGCGGCGACCGGGGTCGCGCCGAGACCGACCAGACGAGTGATCAGGGCGTCGCGGCGTCCCCGATGCGTCGTGTACGCCGAGGTGATCGCGGCGTACAGCGTCGGGGCGCCCGACGAGGAGGTCTGGCCGCCGAGGGCGCCGTACACGAAGACGGCGGCGTGCTCGGCCGCGAGGGCGGTCTGCAGGGCGTCGATGGCCGGATCGGTCACGCCAGCACCGCCTGCTGTTGGGCCAGGGCCGCTGCCATCGAGGCGAAGATCTGGGCGAGCGCGCCACTCTCGGCCCGTTGCGCGGCCGACACGAGGGTCGCCTGCAGCGTTCGTTCGTGGTCGAGGAGGGCGGCGCGGGCGGCTGGCCGGGGACCGGTCACGACAGGGGCAGGCAAGTCGACCGAACCGCCGAGTTCCTTCGCGTGGGCCTCGTGGATCCGCGTGAATCGACCAGAGATCCGTGCCAGGCCCGGGACCGCCGTACCCGTTGCCGTGGCGAGTGCTCCCGCGGCGCAGATGGCGGCAACGATCTCGTCGACCAGCGCGCCGTCGGCGTCGACGGGGGGCGCGGTGGCGGTGACCTCACCCGAGACGGCAGGCGTCTTCTTGCGACCCAGGACGTCGTCGACCGCGTCGCACCCGGTCAGAGCCCCGGCTGAGCCGATGCCGGCGATGACGCCGCCGGCCACCAGGGCTCGACGTGACATGCGTGACGGGCTCGTGGACACGCGAGGACAGTACCGGTGCGGGTAGGGTGGACCTTCATCCCGCGCGGGGGACCAGCGCGGGATGCACCCACGATCTGCACATCACAACAGGACACTGGAGGACTCGCCCGATGGGTACTCAATCCGCTCAGGGAGCGACAGCAGAGCGGATCGAGGCTGTCCTCGTCGCCCCGCTCGCCGAGCTCGGGCTCGACCTCGAGGCCGTGGAGGTCACTCCCGCCGGCAAGCGGCGGGTGGTGCGGATCGCGGTGGACACCGACGGCGGCCTCACCCTCGACGACGTCGCCGCAGCGACCAAGGTCATCGACGCCCTGCTCGAGGACAGCGGTCCCGACGGTGCCGGCAAGGCGCTCGGCGAGCTTCCGTACACCCTCGAGGTGACCTCGCGTGGCGTCGACCGTCCGCTGACGTTGCCCCGCCACTGGCGCCGCAACGAAGGCCGGCTGGTGAAGGCGACCCTGTCCGATGACGCCTCCGTGACCGGGCGGATCGGTGCATCCGACGACGACGGCGTCACCCTCGACATCGACGGCGCCGAGCGCCGCATCGACTACACGGACGTGCGCAAGGCGCTGGTCCAGATCGAGTTCAACCGCAAGGAACACACCGAGAAGGACGCCGACTGATGGACATCGACCTCAACATCCTGCGGATGCTGGAGCGCGAGAAGGAGATCAAGTTCGAGGTCCTCGTCGAGGCCATCGAGCAGGCACTCCTCACCGCCTATCACAAGACCGAGGGCTCGGTGGCTCGCGCGCGGGTCGAGCTCAACCGCAAGACCGGCCACGTCACCGTGCTCGCGACCGAGGTCGACGCCGAGGGCGAGGTCGTCGGCGAGTACGACGACACCCCCGACGGATTCGGCCGCATCGCCGCGACCACCGCCAAGCAGATCATGTTGCAGCGCCTGCGTGAGGCCGAGGACGAGATCAAGTTCGGCGAGTTCTCCGGAAAGGAGAGCGACATCATCTCGGGCGTCATCCAGCAGGGCCG
>JASLDK010000024.1 GCA_030145945.1 Nocardioides sp. | reverse complement strand
GTCCCCGCGTCGCCCGCGAGCAGGTGCAGGTCACCTACGACCTGACCCGCCTCCAGCGCCTGGCGACCGACACGCACTATCTGGTCACCCTCGGTGGCGAGGACGACGTCGACCCGGCGAGCGTGATCGCCCGGCGCGAGTACGCCCACCCGCTCTACACCCCGGAGTCGGTCGCCGCCCAGGCCCGGCTCCCCGAGATCGACACCGATCGCATCGTGTTCGCGGGCGCCTACCACGGCTGGGGCTTCCACGAGGACGGTGCGCGCTCGGGACTGCGGGCGGTCGAGCGGCTGTTGGGGGGCCGCGCTGCTGCAGGTTTCCCAAGGGATGCAGGAGAAGTTGCACTTCCCACTTCAAATTTGAACGGGGATGTGCAGGTTTCTCTGCATCCCTTGGGAAACCCACACCCCGCTGCCACGACGTACGCCACGACCCTGGTCCACCGCCGCCGCGAACCACTTCGCAACGCCTTCACCCTGCGCTCGCACCTGACCGTCGTCGACCTCGACCGGGTCGCCACGGACGGCAGCGTCCAGGGGGCGCCGGGCAGGTTCGTGGGCCGCGACCACTTCGCCGGTGACACCACCTCCGTGCGCGAGGGCCTGGACCGGTTCCTGGCCGCGCACGACATCGACCTGCGGGGCGGCCAGGTGCTGACCGCTACCCATCCGCGCGCCTTCGGGCACTGCTTCAACCCGATCACGGTCCATTGGTGCTGGGCCGCGGGTGCAGGCGCGAGTGGGAACGATGGTCGTCCCGCAGCCACCGTCGCCGCCGACGTCGCCGCCACCGTCGTCGAGGTGCACAACACGTACGGCGACCGGCACGCCTATCTGCTCGACCCGGAGCGGATGACCCCCGAGGGCCGGTTCGTGGTGGACAAGGCGATGTACGTCTCGCCGTTCCACGGCACCGACGGGCACTACGAGGTGCTCGCCCCGCCACCCGACCCGACCACCGGACGCCTCCAGGTCGGCGTACGACTCGTCACCGCCGACGGGGCACGTTTCGACGCCACCCTCACCGGTACGCCGACCGCACCACCTCGCCTGCCGCTGGCCGGCCTGCGCGGGGCGGCCCTGATCCGGGCACACGGCGTCGCGCTGTGGTCCCGTCGTCTGCCCATCCAGCCTCGCCCGCGCCACCACTCCCCCGAAGGAGCCATCCGATGACGCTCACGGCATCGCCCACCAACGCCTGGCCCGGCCTCGAACCGGTCGCCGAGGGCGGCCTGTCCGCCCGGATCGCGGAGCGACTGTTCCGAGCCGCTGTCGCACGCCGCAAGGTCACCGTCCGCCTGCGGCGGCCGGACGGCAGCGTCGAACTGCTCGGCCTCGGCGGCCCGGCCGTCGTCGTGCACCGTCCGGACGAGTTCTTCGCCCGGATCGGACGGGACAAGCTGATCGGCTTCGGCGAGGCCTACCTGACCGGCGCCTGGTCGGAGGACGGCATCCCCGGCGACGGCGTCCTCGGTGACTTCCTCACCGTCCTGGCCGCCGACATGGCGGACCTCGTTCCCCGGAGTCTGCAGCGCCTGCGCGGCTTCGTTTCGCCGCGGCTGCCCCGCAGCCACCGCGGGACCCGGGAGAACACGCAGGCCAACATCGCCCATCACTACGACCTGTCCAACGACCTGTTCGCGGCCTTCCTCGATCCGACCCTGTCCTACTCGAGTGCGCTCTTCGGCGACCTCGGCACCGCCATGATCGAGGACTTCGCCGCCGCGCAGCACCGCAAGATCGACCGACTGCTGGACCAGGCGGGCGTCACGTCGGGCACCCGACTGCTGGAGATCGGCACCGGTTGGGGCGAGCTGGCAATCCGGGCCGCCGCCCGCGGAGCCACCGTCCGCTCGATCACCCTGTCCGTCGAGCAGCAGCAGCTGGCCCGCGAGCGCATCTCCGCAGCCGGCTACGCCGACCTGGTGGACGTCGATCTCTGCGACTATCGCGCGCTGCTCGACGAGCCCGCAGCGGCGTACGACGCGGTCGTGTCGGTGGAGATGATCGAGGCGGTGGGCCAGGAGTTCTGGCCGGCGTACTTCACCACGCTCGACCACGTGCTCGCTGCGGGCGGCAAGGTCGCGATCCAGGCGATCACCATGCCGCACGACCGGATGCTCGCGACCGGTTCGACGCACACGTTCATCACCAAGTACATCTTCCCCGGCGGAGCGCTGCCCTCGGTCACGGCGATCGACCAGGTCGCCGGACGACACACCGCTCTGAGGATCACCGACGACCTGGCCATGGGACGGCACTATGCGCCGACCCTGCAGCGCTGGGACCGGGCGTTCCTGGCCGCGCACGAGCGGATCGCGGACCTCGGCTTCGACGCGACGTTCGTGCGGATGTGGCACTTCTACCTCGAATACTGCCGCGCCGGCTTCGCCGCGGACTACATCGACGTGCACCAACTGGTGCTCGCCCGTGCGGAGGAGAGCCGGTGAGCACCGCGGTCGCGACCGATCTCGAGCACGCGCTGCGTCCCTTCGTCGGCGGCGAGCTGCCGGTCCGACTGGTCGCCTGGGACGGTACGTCGGCCGGCCCGATCGACGCGCCGGTCGTGGAGCTCCGCTCCCCCGATGCCCTGCGACGGCTGCTGTGGCACCCCGGCGAGCTGGGTGCCGCACAGGCCTATGTCACCGGCGAGCTCGACGTACCAGGTGATCTGGATCGTGCGCTCACGCATGCCTTCGCGGTGGCCGCCGACCGGGACCTCGGCGGCCGCCGCCCGTCGCTGCGGGCCATCGCGCGAGCGTTGCGGACTGCTCTCGGCCTCGACGTGCTCGGACGCCCGCCGGCAGCGCCTGCCACCCAGGCCAAGGTCGGTGGTCGCCTGCACAGTAAGGACCGGGACCGACGCGCGATCAGCCACCACTACGACACCACCGCCGACTTCTACTCGTTGATCCTCGACGAGCGAACCATGGCGTACTCCTGCGGCGTCCACTCCTCACCGGACCAGCCGCTCGCCGACGCACAGGAGGCCAAGCTCGACCTCGTCTGTCGCAAGCTCGGCCTCGAGCCGGGGATGCGGCTGCTCGACGTCGGCTGCGGGTGGGGATCGCTGTCCCTGCACGCTGCCGAACACTTCGGTGCCCGGGTCGTCGGCGTGACGATCTCAGCCGAGCAGCGAAGGTTCGCCGAGGCCGCGGCCCGACGCCGGGGCGTGGCCGACCAGGTCGAGATCCAGCTCTGCGACTACCGCGACGCCGTTCCCCTTCCAGGTGCGGAGTACGACGCCGTCGCGTCCCTCGAGATGGGCGAGCACGTCGGTGAGCGGAACTATCCGACCTACGCCCGGGTCCTGCACGCCGCGGTCCGGCCGGGCGGTCACGTCCTGGTCCAGCAGATGTCGCGCGGGGAGAACCACCCCGGCGGCGGGCCCTTCATCGAGTCCTTCATCGCACCCGACATGCACATGCGGCCGGTCGGATCGACCATCAACCTGCTCGAACAGTCAGGTCTTGAGCTGCGCGGGGTCGAGGCGCTGCGTGAGCACTACGTGCTGACCGTCGCGGGCTGGCTGGCACGCTTCGAGGAGAACATCGACGCGATCACCGCCCTGGTCGGCGAGGAGCTCGTCCGGGTCTGGCGGCTCTACCTCGTCGGCGGATCGATGGCCTTCCGCGACGGACGGATGGGTGTCGACCAACTGCTTCTGCGGAGGCCTGAATGACGGTCCTCGTCAGCATCATCTGGTCGGTCGCCGCCGCAGCTCTCGTGATGGCGGCGACCGCCGTGGTCGCTCGACGACAGGGCCGGGTGGCCGTCGTCGACGTGGCCTGGGGGCTTGCATTCGTCGGCGCCGCGCTCGTGTCTGGGGCAGGCGCGGTGCTGACGGATGCGGGCACGGCATGGCGCACCTGGCTGCTGGTGGTGCTGGTCCTCATCTGGGGCGGGCGCCTCGCCTGGCACATCGGCCGCCGAGCCTCCCAGCATCACGACGAGGACCCGCGCTACGTGAAGCTGCTCGGCGGCACACTCCCCGAGGTCGGCATGGCGCGCGCCGTGCGCAAGGTGTTCGGCCTGCAGGGCGCGATCGTCCCGGTGATCGCACTGCCCGTCTCGGTCGGGGTGGCGCTCTCCGTCCGGTGGTGGCCGCTGGTGGTCCTCGGCGCGGTGGTGTGGGCGGTGGGAGTGTTCTTCGAGGCCGTCGGCGACGCCCAGCTGGCGGCGTACCGCGTCCGTCCTCGCGACGAGCGCCCGCAGGTCCTCGACACCGGGCTGTGGGCCTGGACGCGTCACCCGAACTACTTCGGCGACGCCTGCGTCTGGTGGGGGCTGTGGCTCGCTGGCGGGCTCGCCTCGGGCTGGATCGCCGGACTGGCGACCGTGATCGCGCCGCTCGCGATGACCTGGTTCCTCAGCGAGGCGACGGGGGCGAAGCTCATCGAGCAGACGATGATGCAGCGCCCCGGCTATCCGGAGTACGCCGCCCGCACCGCGCGGTTCATACCGCGGCCACCGAGGCGCGGACGACACCTCTAGTGTTTCGTGGGTGAGCGAAGCGCAGGAATACCTCCGGCTGGCGTCGGCCGACAACTTCCGTGACGTCGCCGGCCTGGTCGACGGGCACGGCTATGCGACGAAGGATGGCGGCACCCTCCGCCAGGGCGTGTTCTACCGCTCCAACGACCTGCAGCTGAGCGAGGTCGACCTCGCCGCACTCACCGCCGTCGGCCTGCGCGCGATCATCGACCTGCGCTCCCCCATGGAGATCGAACAGCACCCCGACCCCGAGATCCCCGGCGCCGAGGCCATCCACCTCGACGCGATCGGCATCCCGATGGAACGGATGATCGGGCTGGCCACCCGGCAGGACGCGCTCGACCTGATGACCGATGTCTATCGCGGCTTCGTCACCGAGGAACGCTCCCGGACCGCCTTCGGCGCCGTGCTGCGCCAACTCAGCCTCGGCGGCCCCCAACTCTTCCACTGCTCGGCCGGCAAGGACCGCACCGGCTGGGTGGCGGCCCTGCTGCTGCACATCGCCGGTGTCGACGACCCCACCATCGAGGCCGACTACCTGCTCACCAACGCCCGCTCCTCGGCCAGCCGGGCCCGGGTCGAGGCCCAGATCGCCGAGCACGCCGGCGCCGACCGGGTCGCCGTCTACGAGCCCACCCTCATCGTCGACCTCGACTACCTCGACGTCGCATGGGCAACGGTCGAGAAGACGTACGGCGACCGGACGGCGTACCTGCGCGACGGGTTGGGCCTCGACGACGCGGTGGTCGAGCGGCTGCGGGAACTGCTGCGCGGCTGAGCGGATCGCTTGGGGCGGTGGCGCGTGGGTCGGTGCCGCTGTAACACGCTGTCCGCCGCAGCGGAATCAACCGAGCAGGTCCCGCTCCGCGGCGATCGTGGTGTCCTCCCCGTGACCCGTGTGCACGACGGTGTCGCCCGGCAGGTCGAACAGCTTCGCCCGAATCGACGCCTCCAGGGTGGGGCGGTCGCTGAACGAGCGACCGGTCGCGCCGGGGCCGCCGTGGAAGAGCGTGTCGCCCGTGAAGACACATCCCAGGTCAGGCGCATGGAGGCAGACCGCGCCGGGCGCGTGGCCGGGCGTGTGGAGGACGCGGAGCGTCGTACCCCCGACCTCGATGACCTGGCCGTCGCTGAGGTCGACGTCCCAGAGCTCGTCGGTGTGGGTGAGCTCCCACAGCGGGCGGTCGTCGGGGTGCAGCAGGATCGGCGCGATCACCTTCGACCGCAACGCCGGCGCGACCCGGACGTGGTCGTCGTGGGCATGCGTGCAGATGATCGCCTTGACCTTGCGCTCGCCCACCACCGCGAGGATGTCGTCGACGCTGTGAGGGGCGTCGATCACGACGCACTCGTTGTCGTCTCCGACGACCCAGACGTTGTTGTCGACGTCGAAGGTCTCGCCGTCGAGGCTGAACGTGCCGGAGGTGACGGCGTGGTCGACCCGGGCAGCCCCGGCAGCCACTAGAGGATCACCACCGAGCGCAGCACGTCGCCGTGGTGCATCTTGTCGAACGCGGCCTCGATGTCGCCGATGCCGATCTCCTCCGACACGAACGCGTCGAGGTCGAGACGACCCTGCTGATAGAGGTCGACGAGCATCGGGAAGTCACGGCTGGGCAGGCAGTCGCCGTACCAGCTCGACTTGAGTGCTCCACCGCGACCGAAGACGTCGATGAGCGGGATCTCGGGGATCTTCATGTCCGGCGTCGGTACGCCGACCAGCACGACCGTGCCCGCGAGATCGCGCGCGTAGAAGGCCTGCTTCCAGGTCTCGGGGCGACCGACCGCCTCGACGACCACGTCGGCGCCCTCAGCACCGTCGTAGACCGCGGCGCAGATCTTCTTGATCTCCTCGACCGGGTCCACCTGCGACGAGTCCACGGTGTGAGTCGCGCCCATCTCCGCCGCCTTGGCGAGCTTCTTGGCGTCGATGTCGACCGCGATGATCGGGGACGCACCCGCCAGCGCAGCACCGGCGACCGCGGCCACACCGACTCCACCGCACCCGATCACGGCGATCGACTTGCCCCGCCCCACGGCGCCGGTGTTGATCGCGGCACCGATGCCGGCCATCACCCCACAGCCGAGCAGGCCGACGGCGGCCGGACGGGCCGCCGGGTCGACCTTGGTGCACTGGCCCGCAGCGACGAGGGTCTTCTCCGCGAAGGCGCCGATGCCCAGGGCCGGGGAGAGCTCGGTCCCGTCCTCCAGGGTCATCCTCTGCGTGGCGTTGTGGGTGTTGAAGCAGTAGTGCAGGTCGCCGCGCTTGCAGGCCCGGCACTCGCCGCACACCGCCCGCCAGTTGAGGACCACGAAGTCGCCGGGCGCTACCTCGGTGACGCCCGGACCGACCGCTTCCACCACGCCGGATGCCTCATGGCCCAGCAGGAACGGGAAGTCGTCGTTGATGCCGCCCTCGCGGTAGTGCAGGTCGGTGTGGCACACCCCGCACGACTGCACCTTCACGACCGCCTCGCCCGGACCGGGATCCGGCACGTTGATGGTGACGACCTCGACGGGCGCGCCCTTGGCGAGGGCGACGACGGCCTTGACCTGCTGACTCATGGGGATCTCCTGGGTCGGGGTTTGGAGTTCGGTCACATCATGTCCGATGCGCCCGCACGGTCCTGCGGCGCGCTCCGCTGCTCGACCGCGGGACACTCGGGGCACGCGGTCGGCATACCGGTCCATCCGCGCAGCGCGAACAGCCGGCTGAGCTTCGCCGCCGTGGCACACGGCCGCCCGACGACCTGGCCGTATCCCAGTCGGACGGTCCCCGGCGCCGACGTCAGCCAGGACCGAGACGATCAGGTCCCGACGTGCCAAACGACTCAGTTCGGTGGCCCGGCGCAGCAGGCGATCGGCGGTCGTACGACGGCTGCCGCACGCGTCGGCGAGGATGGCGATCGCCCGCATGTCGCTGTCGGCTCCGTCGGCGAGGTCGATGATCGCGTCGTCGTACCTCTGTCGTGGCGGGTGCAACCCGAGCTGTGCGGACTCCTCGAATCGCCGTGAGATCCGGACCTTGATCCCGGGCGGCACCACCGGGTGTCGTCCGTTGGCGACCACCGCGTGGATGGGACCTTCGTCCGACGCAGCGCGACGCCCCGGCCCTTCGTGGGCGCGGACGGCTGACCACCCTGCCAGGGCCGCAGGCCAACAGGCGAGGACTCAGATCGAGGGGGGCAGCAGGTCGTTCACGTCGACCAACTGGGTCGGCTCCTCGGCAGCCTCCGGGCGGGGCGGCCGGCCGGGGATGTGCTGCTTGTGCACCTTCTCGGTGCGCGGATCGAGGACGATCTCGTGCGAGTCGCCGTCCCGACCGTCGAAGCGGACCGCGACGGTCTCGAAGCCCTTGTGCCGCTGCATCTGGGCATACATGGCGTAGGC
>JASLDK010000378.1 GCA_030145945.1 Nocardioides sp. | reverse complement strand
GTGAGCTGCAGGCCGCGGCGGAGGAGGGGATGGCGGTCGTCAGCTCCTCGCCGTTCCGGGTCCGCCACCGCGAGCCGCTGCGGCACATGACCGAGCTGGTCGACCCGCTCGATCGCGCCCTGCGCAACACCCGGGTCCTGGTGCGGCAGACCACCATCACGGCGTACCGCAGCCTTCCGGTGCCGCCGGCCTATGCGGGTCTCGCCAAGGATCTCGCCGCCGCGGCCGATGCCGTGGCCCGCGAGCTGCGCGCCGACCGGATCGCCATCGGTGCCCGTGACGAGATCCTCGCGGTCGGCGCCGCCACGGGTCGTGTGGAGCGCACCGACATCTTGTCGGCCGAGGCGATCCTGGCGCAGCTGCGGGCGATCGTCGCGGACCTGTTGATGGTCACCGGCATGGGGCAGCTCGAGTCGACCGACGCGATCCCGCCGCCGCGCTGACCGTCCGAGGAAGAATGTGTGACCGGCTGTCACACTTGCGCGCGTGACCAACATCGTCGAGCACAGCGTCGAGATCGCCGCTCCCGTCAGCACCGTGTTCGCCTACATGGACGACCACTCCACGACCAAGGACTGGATGTACGGCCTGAGCCGGATGGAGCCGGTGACCGAGCAGCTGCACGGCGTGGGCAGCAGGTACGACGGGATCATGAAGCTCGGCGTGCCGCTGAAGGCGACGGTCGAGTGCATCGCGTGGGAGCAGGACCGGCTGCTGGAGCTGACGTCGGTCAAGGGCATCGACACCACCCAACGGTGGACCTTCACCGACCTCGGGAACGACCGGACCCGGGTCGACGCCTGGATCTCCTTCACCCTGCCGGGTGGTCCGGCGGGCAAGGCGATCGCCGCCGCGGTCAAGCCGGTGGTCAGCATCGCGGTGAAGCACTCGAGTGAGGCGCTGGTGCGCAACGTCGAGGCTCTCGCTCAGCGGTAGCAACCTAGCACTTGCTTGGTTTCTCCCCTATGCTCGTCCCGCCCGCATGACGCGTCGCCTCGACGCGCGCAGCGACGAAGGGGAGACCACGTGGCCTACAGCATCGACATGACCGACCAGGTCGTCCTCGTCACCGGGGGCGGCAAGGGCGTCGGCGACGGCATCGTGCAGGCCTACCTCGAGGCCGGCGCCACCGTCGAGATCTGCGGTCGCAACGCCCCCGAGAGCCTGCGCGAGCACGAAGGCCGGACGACGACCTTCAACACCGTCGACGTCCGCGAGGCCGAGCAGGTCAGCGCGTGGGTCGAGGACGTCGTACGCCGTCGCGGGCGCATCGACGTGGTCGTCAACAACGCCGGGGGCGCGCCCTTCGCCGACTTCGACGCCGCGTCGCCGCGCTTCCACGCCAAGATCAACGACCTCAACTTCATGTCGGCCGTCTACGTCGCGCTCGCCGTCCGTCCCCACCTGACGACCACCCGCGGCTCGATGGTCAACATCACCTCGATCTCCGCGCGCCGGCCCAGCCCCGGCACGGCCGTCTACGGCGCCGCGAAGGCAGCGCTCGAGAGTCTCACGACCAGCCTCGGCGTCGAGTGGGCGCCCGACGTACGCGTCAATGCGGTGAGCTGCGGCCTCGTCGCAACCCCCGGATCGGCCGACCACTACGGCGATGCCGAGCAGTTCGCCCGGGTCGCCGCCACCATCCCGCGCGGTGTCTTCGCCACCCCGCTCGAGGTCGGCCAGGCCTGCCTGTTCCTGTCCTCGCCGCTCGCCACCCACATCACCGGCGCCGTGCTCAACGTCGACGGCGGCGGCGAGTGGCCCGCCTTCCTCCAGCACACGCCCAACGCCTGAAGGTTTTCGTAAAGGATCTCCCGTTCGCGCCGATCAGCACTGCGTGACGCAGATCAGGGTGCTCGTCGTCGACGACTCGGCATTGGTACGACGACTCGTGACGACCGCGCTGCGCCAGGCCCCCGACATCGAGATCGCCGGCGTGGCCCGGGACGGCCTCGAAGCCGTCCGTCTGGTCGGCGAGCTCGACCCCGACGTCGTCACGCTCGACATCGAGATGCCCAACCTGGACGGGCTGGGTGCGCTCACCCAGATCCGCGAGACGCACCCGCGGCTGCCGGTGATCATGTTCTCGACCCTGACCGAACGCGGTGCGGCGGCGACCCTCGACGCGCTGTCACGCGGAGCGAGTGACTACGTCACGAAACCGTCCAACACCGGGCAGATCGCCGACGGCATCGCCGCGATCCGCGACCAACTGGTGCCCAGGATCCGCGCCCTCGCGGGGATGCGGAAGCTCACTCCCGGCACCGCCCGCCCGGTCGTACGACGCCCGCGACCGCGCCCCGCCACCACGCCCGTCTCGGCCCTGCTGATCGGCTGCTCGACCGGCGGGCCGGACGCCCTCGCCCGACTGCTGCCGCGCCTGCCCGCCGACCTCGGCATCCCCGTGTTCGTCGTGCAGCACATGCCGCCGGTGTTCACCGCCATGCTCGCGCAACGACTCGACAAGGCCTCCGCGCTCACCGTCCGGGAGGCCGTCGACGGTGAGCTGGCCCGCCCCGGTGAGGTGCTCATCGCCCCGGGCGACTTCCACCTGCGGTTGACACAGTCCGCCCTCGGCGTACGCGTTGCTCTCGACCAGGGCCCCCAGGAGAACTTCTGCCGTCCCGCGGTGGACGTCATGTTCCGTTCTGCCGTGCCGATCCACGGCGCGGGCGCGCTCGCGGTGGTGCTCACCGGCATGGGTCAGGACGGGCTCGCCGGGGCGAAGGACCTCGCCGCACTCGGGGCCCAGGTGCTGGTCCAGGACGAGGAGTCGTCCGTCGTGTGGGGGATGCCCGGCGCGATCGCCGGCGCGGGACTGGCCGACGACGTCTTGCCGTTGGAGCAGATCGCAGACCGGATCGTCGCGACGGTACGCCGCTCCCGCGCTGCCTGACCC
>JASLDK010000229.1 GCA_030145945.1 Nocardioides sp. | reverse complement strand
CTTGCCGACGGTGTCGTCGACGACTTGGACGAACAGGTGACGCGAGCTACGCGACACGACCAGACGCGGGCGCTCGGCGGTGCCGGTGATGCGCTTGCGCAGACGGGCGTGACGGCGTACGCGGGCAGCCGACTTGCTCGTGGAGCGCTTGACGATACGTGCGTTTGCCATGGCTTACTTACCGGCCTTTCCGACCTTGCGGCGGATGTGCTCACCCTCGTAGCGCACACCCTTGGCCTTGTACGGGTCGGGGCGACGCAGCTTGCGGATGTTCGCAGCGACCTCGCCGACCAGCTGCTTGTCGATGCCGCTCACCGAGAACCGGGTCGGGTTCTCGACGGTGAACGAGATGCCCTCGGGGGCCTTCACCAGGATGGGGTGGCTGTAGCCGAGCGCGAACTCCAGGTCGGAGCCCTTGGCGGTCACGCGGTAACCGGTGCCGTGGATCTCGAGCTTCTTGGTGTAACCCTCGGTCACACCGACCACCATGTTGTTGATCAGGCTGCGGGTCAGACCGTGACGCGAACGCGACTCACGGTCGTCGTTCGGGCGGGTGACCGCGATCGAGCCGTCGTCGCTCTTGGCGACGGAGATCGGGGCCGGAACGGTCAGCGCGAGCGAACCCTTGGGGCCCTTCACGGCGACGTCCTGGCCGTCAATGGTGATGTCGACACCGTTCGGCACGGGAACCGGAAGACGTCCGATACGAGACATTGTCTATTCCTCCTTCGTTCCCGGATTACCAGACGTAAGCGAGGACTTCCCCGCCTACACCCTTGCTCGCGGCCTGCTTGTCAGTCAGCAGACCGGACGACGTGGAAAGGATCGCAACGCCCAGGCCACCGAGCACCTTCGGCAGGTTGGTGGACTTGGCGTAGACCCGCAGGCCCGGCTTCGAGACGCGGCGCACACCAGCGATGGAGCGCTCCCGGTTCGGGCCGTACTTCAGGTCGATGATCAGGGTCTTGCCCACGGTCGCGTCCTCGACACGGAAACCCGAGATGTAACCCTCGGACTTCAGAATCTCGGCGATGTGGGACTTCAGCTTCGAGTACGGCATGGACGTCGAGTCGTGGTGCGCCGAGTTGGCGTTCCGGACTCGGGTCAGCATGTCCGCAATCGGGTCGGTCATGGTCATTGGGCTGTCCCGCCCTCCCTCACCGCGGTTTCAGTCACGAGGCTTCGTGACCGACCTTCGGTGTAGATGTGAACTAATGAATGAGTGGCTGTTGGCACTCGCCGGCCGCCGGAGCGACCGACGGGGGTCACCAGCTGGACTTGGTGACGCCGGGCAGCTCGCCGCGGTGCGCCATCTCACGCAGGCAGATACGGCACAGGCCGAACTTGCGGTAGACCGAGTGCGGACGACCGCAGCGCTGGCAGCGGGTGTACGCGCGGACCTCGAACTTCGGCTTCTTGTTCGCCTTGTTGATCAGGGCCTTCTTCGCCATGTCACTTCTCCTTGAACGGGAAGCCCAGCTGGCGGAGCAGCGCGCGACCCTCGTCGTCGGTGGCGGCCGTGGTCACGACGGTGATGTCCATGCCACGCACGCGGTCGATCTTGTCCTGGTCGATCTCGTGGAACATCGACTGCTCGTTCAGACCGAAGGTGTAGTTGCCGTTGCCGTCGAACTGCTTCGGCGACAGGCCGCGGAAGTCGCGGATACGCGGCAGCGCGACGGAGACCAGGCGGTCCAGGAACTCCCACATGCGGTCGCCGCGCAGCGTGGTGTGCGCACCGATCGGCATGCCCTCACGCAGCTTGAACTGCGCGATGGACTTGCGAGCCTTGGTCACGACCGGCTTCTGACCGGTGATCAGGGACAGGTCCTTGACCGCGCCCTCGATCAGCTTGCTGTCGCGAGCGGCGTCACCGACACCCATGTTCACGACGACCTTGACGACGCCCGGGACCTGCATGACGTTGGCGAAGGAGAACTCCTCCATCAGCGCCTGCTTGATCTCCGACTGGTAGCGCGCCTTCAGCCGCGGCACGGCAGTGGTCTCAACAGTCTCAGTGCTCATCAGAGGTCCTTACCCGAGCGCACGGACACGCGGGTCCGGACGGTCTTGGTCTTGCCGCCACGCTCGACGGTCTCGACGCGGGTCTTGATGCGCGTCGGCTTCTTGGTCTCCGGGTCGACGATCATCACGTTGGACACGTGGATCGGCGCCTCGACGACCTGGATGCCACCGCTGGCCTGGCCGGGCTGGCCGGCGCGCAGGTGCTTGGTGACCCGGTTGATGCCCTCGACCAGCACACGCTCGGTCTCGGTGTTCACCGAGATGACCTTGCCCTGCTTGCCCTTGTCGGGGCCGCTGATGACCTGGACCAGGTCGTTCTTCTTGATCTTCATCTTCGCCATGAGGTCAGAGCACCTCCGGTGCCAGCGAGATGATCTTCATGAACTTCTTCTCGCGCAGCTCGCGGCCGACCGGGCCGAAGATGCGGGTGCCACGGGGGTCACCGTCGTTCTTGAGGATCACCGCGGCGTTCTCGTCGAAACGGATGTAGCTACCGTCGGCACGACGGCGCTCCTTGCGGGTGCGGACGATGACCGCCTTGACAACGTCGCCCTTCTTGACGTTGCCACCGGGGATGGCGTCCTTGACGGTGGCCACGATGGTGTCACCGATGCTGGCGTAGCGACGACCAGAGCCACCGAGAACCCGGATGCAAAGGATTTCCTTCGCGCCGGTGTTGTCGGCGACACGCAGTCGCGACTCCTGCTGGATCACAGTTCTTCTCCTGTCGTCTCACTGGTTCTCGTGACCCCGTGGGGGTCCGAGCCTTGCGGAACGGATACATGTACGTCCCGACGTCCGCCGACCGACGATGCCGGTCATGCCAAAGCTCCGTGATCAACAACTGTCACGGAGCAGGATGTCGAGGTGTTGGGCGCCGTACGGCGACGGTCCAGTCTACGGGCCGAGGTCGTACGCCACCAAATCCCGAGGTCACGCCGATGCCGGAACGACACCGGCGCGACCTCGGAAACGATGTGCGAAGGCTTGTTACTTGGCCTTCTCGAGGATCTCGACCACGCGCCAGCGCTTCTGCGCCGACAGCGGCCGGGTCTCGGCGATCAGGACGCGGTCGCCCACGCCGGCCGAGTTGTCCTCGTCGTGCGCCTTCACACGGCTGGCCTTCTTCATGACCTTGCCGTAGAGGGCGTGCTTGACGCGGTCCTCGACCTCGACCACGACGGTCTTGTCCATCTTGTCGCTGACGACGAAGCCCTGACGGGTCTTGCGGTCGTTGCGAGCGGTCGTCTCTGCGGTCTGCTCAGCCATGCTCAGCTCACCTTCTCATCGCTAGCGGACTGCGCCCGACCGATGCCGAGCTCGCGCTCGCGCATCTCGGTGTAGATGCGGGCGATGTCCTTGCGGACCGCACGCAACCGGGCGTTGTTCTCCAGTTGGCCGGTGGCCGACTGGAATCGCAGGTTGAACAGTTCCTGCTTCGACGTGGCCAGGGCGGCGACGAGAGCGTCGTCGTCGAGCTCACGCAACTTGGCCGTGGCGAGGTCCTTGGAACCCAGAGCCATCAGAAGTCACCACCTTCACGTGCGACGAAGCGGCACTTCATCGGCAGCTTGTGCATCGCCAGGCGCAGGGCCTCGCGAGCAACCTCTTCGGACACACCGGACAGCTCGAACATGAC
>JASLDK010000241.1 GCA_030145945.1 Nocardioides sp. | reverse complement strand
GTCCTGGCTGGGCAGCCAGCGATATTCGGTGAAGAAGGACAGCCCGTAGTGGTCCAGCGTCGGGATCGCCTGCAGACCCAGGAAGATGCCGATGCCCGAGGTGATCACCAGGACCACGAAGGCCAGTGCCCGGGCCACCTGGAGGAACACCCGGTCCTGGACCGAGTGGCGCACCGGGAGCACGCGAGGCTGGTCCTCGAACGGATCAGGATCCGGAGGCAACGCCAGGGGCGTCGAGACGACGACGTGCGACATGAAAGGGGAACCCCTACCCAATCAGGGCCCCCGAATGGCCGATCCAGTAACTAGATTAAGTCTAGTGGATCGACTGTATTAAGCGAACAACCGGGGATCACATCGTGGACGACTCCTCCTCGATGGACGGCTGGCCAAGGGAGCGCCCGTCGGCGTACACGCTCTCCTCCCGGCCGGGACGCTTCCGGATCGCCCACTGGAGATAGATCGCCGCCACCACGAAGAGCACGATCGAGGTCCACACGTTGAACCGCAGGCCGAGGACGTTGTTGAGCTGGACGTCGTCGATGCGGATGTATTCGATCCAGCCACGGCCGAGCGTGTAGGCCATGACGTAGATCGCCATCACCTTGCCGTGCCCGAGCCGGAACCGGCGGTCCAGCCAGATGATCAGCGCGAACGCGGCAAGGTTCCACAGGCACTCGTAGAGGAAGGTCGGGTGGAAGGTCGCGAAGTCGGGGACGATGCCGTGGTTGGCGGCGAGCGCGTCCTGGTAGTCCTTGCTGGCCAGGTAGGCGCTGCTGAAGTGGTCCTTGTCGATCTTCAGGCCCCACGGCAGATCGGTGGGGCGGCCGTAGAGCTCCTGGTTGAACCAGTTGCCCCAACGGCCGATCGCCTGCGCCACGAGTACGCCGGGCGCGAGGGCGTCGAGCATCGGCAGGACGCGGATGCCCTTGCGGCGGGCGCCGATCCAGGCGCCGAGCGCGCCAAGCGCGACCGCGCCCCAGATGCCGAGTCCGCCGTGCCAGACGTAGAGGGCGTCGATCGGCTTGCCGCCCTCGCCGAAGTACTTCTCCCAGTCGGTGGCGACGTGATAGAGCCGCGCACCGACGATGCCGAAGGGCACCGCCCAGATGGCGACGTCCTGCACCTCGCCGAGCGTGCCGCCGCGCGCCTGCCAGCGCTTCTCGCCGATCCAGATCGCGGCGATGATGCCGAGGATGATGCACAACGCATATCCGCGCAGCGGGAAGGGTCCCAGGTGCCACACGCCCTGCGACGGGCTGGGGATGCTGGCGGTGATGAGGGCGGGAAGCACCGGGTCTCCTGAGGGTTGCTGTGGGGATCAGTCTTCGGTCAGCAGCGTGTGGATGTCGGCCGCGAACTCCGTGTTGGAGGTCTGGTCGCTCCACAGCGCGACAGCCCGGTGGGAGGTGTCGATGGCGAGGGTGAAGGTCGAGTGCCCGTTGAGGTCGTAGCCGCCCGTGGGGAGCTTCTGGCCGTCGTTGACGTAGATGTGCATGGACTCGCCGAGCTTGATGATCGACGGGAGGTCGCCGGTCAGACCGATGAACTCCTTGTCGTAGCCGTCGAGATACTTGCGCAGGGTGGCCGCGTCGTCGCGCGCCGGGTCGGTGGTCACGAACACCAGGTCGACCTTCTTGCGATCCTCAGCATCCAGGCGGTTCATCGCCGCGGCGATGTTGTTCATCACCATCGGGCAGCGGTCCGGGCAGTGCGTGTAGCCGAAGAAGACCAGGGTGAGCGGCTTCTTCGCGTCCTGCACCAAGGAGTACGACGCCCCGTTGGTGTCCTTCAGCGCCAGATCTGCCGGTTTGTAGGGGTTCTCGAGCCTGTTGCCGGTGAACTTCGTCGGCTCGCTGCCGCAGCCCGCCGCGACGAAGCCGACCAACCCCAGGAGAGCGAGGAGCGCCAGCACCCTACGCACGGACGTCTCCCCCGCTGTCGGCGGCGCGAACGCCGGCCGCGAGCTCCTCGGTCAAGGCTCCGAGGGCGGCCAGTCCTGCGGCCGGACTCGTGGGGTGGTCCAGCAGGGTGCGCACGAAGGCGGAGCCGACGATCACACCGTCGGCGTACGCCGCAAGGTCGGCGGCCTGGGCACCGGTGCTGACCCCGACGCCGACCCCGACGGGAAGGCCGGTCGTGGCCTTGGTGCGGGCGATCAGCGGCGCGACACCGGAGGCGGTCGCCTGCTTGGTGCCCGTGACGCCCATGATGCCGGTGGCGTAGACGAAACCGCGTGAGGCGGCGGTGGTCAGGGCGATCCGCTCGTCGGTCGAGGACGGCGCGACGAGGAAGACCTTGTCGAGGTTGCGCTCGTCAGCGGCCGCGATCCATTCCGGCGCGAAGTCCGGCGTCAGGTCGGGCGTGATCAGACCGGCCCCGCCGGCGTTGTCGAGGTCAGTCGCGAACCGTTCGACGCCGTACTTCTCGATGGGGTTCCAATAGGTCATCACCAGCGTCGGGGTTCCCGTGGCGGCCACGGCCTCGACGACCCGGAGCACGTCCGCGGTGCGGATGCCGGCGTCGAGCGCCTGCTGCGCGGCGGCCTGGATGATCGGGCCGTCCATGACGGGGTCGCTGTAGGGCAGACCGATCTCGATGACGTCGCAGCCCGCGCTCACCATGGTCTTCAGCGCGGCGATGCTGGCGTCGATGTCGGGAAATCCGGCGGGCAGGTAGGCGACGAGTGCCGCACGGCTCTCGGACCGCGCCTTGGCGAAGGCGCTCTCACAACGCACGCTCACTTGCTGTCCCCCTGCTCGCGGGCGCCGGCCTGGCCGAGGCCGAACCACTCGAGTGCGGTGCCCATGTCCTTGTCGCCGCGTCCCGAGAGGTTCACGAGGATGGTCTGGCCGGGGCGGTCCTTCGCGATCTTCAACGCACCCGCGACGGCGTGCGCCGACTCGATCGCCGGGATGATGCCCTCGGTCCGGGCCAGGAGGGCCATCGCCTCCATCGCCTCGGTGTCCGTGACGGGCAGGTACGACGCCCGCCCGGCCGCCGACAGGGCGGAGTGCTGTGGGCCGACGCCGGGATAGTCGAGGCCGGCGGAGATGGAGTGGGACTCGACGGTCTGGCCGTCGGCGTCCTGCAGGACGAAGGTGCGTGAGCCGTGCAGCACACCGATGGATCCGGCGAAGATGGTGGCGGCATGGCGACCGGTGTCGACGCCGTCACCGCCGGCCTCGAAGCCGTAGATCGCGACCTCGGCGTCGTCGAGGAAGCCGGCGAACATCCCGATCGCGTTCGATCCCCCGCCGACGCAGGCCGTCACCACGTCGGGCAGCCGTCCGGTCAGGTCGAGGCACTGACGACGGGACTCATCGCCGATGCCGCGCACGAAGCTGAGCACCAGGCTCGGGAAGGGGTGCGGCCCGGCGGCCGTGCCGAACAGGTAGGCGGTGTGGTCGACGTTGGCGACCCAGTCGCGGAAGGCCTAGTTGATCGCGTCCTTGAGGGTCCGCGAG
>JASLDK010000105.1 GCA_030145945.1 Nocardioides sp. | reverse complement strand
CGTCGAGCAGCGGACGGAGACCGGCGAAGGCTCCGACGACGTCGGAGCGTCGCAGCGGCCGGGCGAAGGACGCGGCGACGACGTCGAGCAGGAAGCCGATCTCGACCTCGGTGGGCTCGGCGACATCGGGCACCGGGCCGTCGACGGGCTCGTCGGTGAGGCCGACGTAGAACTGCCCGTCCGGCTGGGGGAGCACGAGGACGAAGCGGTTCGTCTCGCCCGGGATCGGCGCGAAGACGGCGACGTCGAGGCCCGGCAGGGTGCCGGCGCGCAGGACGAGGTGGGTGCCGCGCGAGGGGCGGAGACGTACGTCGTCGACCAGGTCGCCGGCCCAGACGCCGGCCGCGTTGATGACCGCGCGCGTGCTCACCGTGGCGGGCGCGCCGGTGAGCTCGTCGCGCAGCTCGACCCGGGTGCCGGTCGCGGAGACCACCCGGACATGGGTGCGGACGTCTGCGCCCTGCTGGGCAGCCGTCCGCGCGATCGTGGTGACGAGACGGGCGTCATCCTCGAGTTGCCCGTCCCAGCCGAGGTAGGCGCCGCGCAGGCCGTCGGTCCGCAGCGGAGCAGCGAGGCGCCGGGTCTCGGCAGCAGAGAGCCGGCGGGGTCGGGGCAGGGTGTCGGCCTTGGTGCCAGCGGCCCGACGGAGCAGGTCGCCACCGAGGAATCCGGCGCCGGCCAGTGTCCCCATCGGGCGGCTCACGCCGGCTGCCAGCGGGATGATCGACGGCAACGGTCGGGTCAGGTGGGGTGCGGTCGTCTCCATCAGGATGCCCCGCTCGACCGCGCTCTCGTGGGCGATCCCGACCTGCCCGGATGCGAGGTAGCGCAGCCCGCCGTGCACGAGCTTGGACGAGAACCGCGAGGTGCCGAAGGCGAGGTCGAAGGCGTCCACGGCCAGCACCCGCAGGCCGCGGGAGGCCGCGTCGAGGGCGACGCCCGCGCCGGTGACGCCGAGGCCGATCACGACGACGTCGACGGGCTCGTCAGAGAGGCCTCGCAGTCCGGGGGTGATCCGGCCGGCCGGAGCAGCGGAAGGAGGAGTGATCATGGCTGGAGGCTCCTGACGATGAGGGTGTGCAGCTCGGCGTCGAGGGCGTCGGCGTCGACGTCCTGATCGAGCATGGTGTGGGCCGAGAGGACGAAGCCGTGGGCTGCGAGCACGAGGCCGCGCGCGATGGCGACGGGTGCACCGGACCGCATCGTCGAGGCGGCCTGGCCCGCGGCGACCGCGGAGGCGAGCACCTCGATGATCAGCTCCTGCGAGCGCCCGCGACGGGCCAGCAGGTAGGGGAGGATCAGCTCCGGGTCGAGCTCGACGATCCGGGTGAACAGTTCGTTCTCGCGCAGCGCCCCGACCGTCGCGACGATGGCGTCCGCGACCGTGGTCGGGCTGGGTGAGGCGGCCACATCGACCTGCGCTGCGACCAGTCCGCCCCACTCGCGGGTCATCAGGTCGCCCAGCAGTGCGGGCATGTCTGCCCACGCGCGATAGATCGTCATCCGCGAGACGCCCGCGCGACGGGCCACCTCGGTCAGCGTCGTACGCCGCCAGCCGACGTCGAGGATGCACTCGCGGGCAGCGTCGAGGTAGGCGTCGCTCGGGCTGGCTTCAGATTCAGTGTTGTGACGATGTGACGTCATGTGTCACACTGTAACACATGACGACCGAGCACCCCACCGTTCTCCAGCCCGAGATGCCCGCCACCCGCTGGGGCGACCCGGCCCACGAGACCGGCCTTCCCGCCGGTGTCCGTGACCTGGTCAGCATGGTCTTCCCCGTCCAGGACACCCCCGCCCGTGACGACGTCACGGTCCCCGCGACCCGCCTCGACGACGACCGGATCGCCGGCCTGCGCGGCATCGTCGGTGACGACAACGTCGTCCTCGACGACCAGCTTCGTCGCCAGCGGACCCGCGGCAAGTCCACCCCCGACCTGCTCCGCCAGCGCGCCGGCGACCTCGGCGACGCCCCCGACGTCGTCGTACGACCGGCCAACCACGATGAGGTCGTCGCCGTCCTCGCCTACGCCGCCGACAAGCGGATCGCGGTGGTCCCCTTCGGAGGCGGTACGGCGGTCACGGGTGGTCTCGTCGCCGACCCGACCGGCCTGACCGGCGTCCTCTCCCTCGACCTCGGCCGGATGCGCGGCCTGCTCGCGCTCGACCCGGTCTCCTCGACCGCGACCTTCGAGCCCGGCCTGCGCGGCCCCGAGGCCGAGGCGCTGCTCGCGGCGCACGGCCTGATGCTCGGTCACTTCCCGCAGTCCTTCGAGTACGCCACGATCGGCGGCTTCGCGGCGACCCGGTCCAGCGGCCAGTCCTCTGCCGGATACGGCCGCTTCGACGCGATGGTCGTCGGCCTCCGTGTCGCGACGCCGGGTGGCGACGTCCGCCTCGGCACCGCCCCCGCCAACGCGTCCGGCCCCGACCTGCGTGAGGTCTTCCTCGGCTCCGAGGGCGCCTTCGGCGTGATCACCGAGGTCACGCTGCGGGTGCGGCCGCTGCCGGAGGTCAAGGAGTACGAGGGCTGGCGCTGGGCGAGCTTCGCCGAGGGCGCCGACGCGATGCGCGCCCTCGCGCAATCCGACCTGCTGCCGACGGTCATCCGGCTCTCGGACGAGAACGAGACGATGATCAACCTCGCCGACCCTGCTGCAATGGGGGGCATCGGTGGAGAAGGCGGAGCAACTGGGGCGGGCTGCCTGATGATCACCGGCTACGAAGGCACCCCCGAGGCCGTCGCCGCCAAGAAGGCCGCCGTCACCGCCGTCCTCACCGCGCGTGGCGGTGTCGCCCAGGGCTCCGGCCCGGGCGAGGCGTGGGCGCACGGTCGCTTCAACGCGCCGTACCTCCGCGACGACCTGCTCGACAACGGTGTCCTCGTCGAGACCCTCGAGACGGTCACCTTCTGGAGCAACCGCGAGAACCTCTACGCCCGCGTCAAGACGGCGCTCGAGGAGACGCTCGGCGAGGGCACGCTCGTGCTCTGCCACATCTCCCACGTCTACGCGACCGGCTGCTCGCTCTACTTCACCGTCGCCACCCCGGGTGGCGACGACCCGCTCCAGCGCTGGCTCGGCGCCAAGGCCGCCGCGTGCGAGGCGATCGTCGCCGCGGGTGCGTCGATCACCCACCACCACGCGGTCGGCACCGACCACAAGGCCTACCTGAGCGCCGAGATCGGAGAGGTCGGCGTCGACGTGCTCCGCGCCGTCAAGAAGGCCGTCGACCCGACCGGCATCCTCAACCCCGGAGTCCTGATCCCGTGACCCGCTCGTTCGCGTTCCTGGTCAACCCCGCCTCCGGCGGTGGTACGGCGCCCAAGGTGGTCGTGCCGCTCGCCCGGGTGTTGCGGGAGGCGGGCGCCGAGGTCGAGGTCACCTACACGACCTCGGCAGCCGAGACGCCCGCCCTGGTGGAGGAAGCCGTCGCCCGCGATGCCGTCGTGGTGTCGGTCGGCGGCGACGGGATGCTCTCCTCGGTCGCAGGCTCGGTCAGCGAGCGCGGCGGCGTGCTCGCCGTGATCCCCGCCGGTCGGGGCAACGACTTCGCCCGGATGCTCGCCGTCCCGCACGACACCGCCGCCCAGGCGCGGCTCCTGCTCGACGGCGAGACCCGGTCCATCGACCTGCTCCGTGCCACGACGGGCGGTTCGTCGTACGTCGTCGCGGGCTCGGTCTATGCCGGCGTCGACGCCCGGGCGGGCGAGATCGTCGACCGCTCGCACTGGCTGCCGTCGAAGCTGCAGTACCCCTACGCAGCGGTCCGCGCCCTCGCGACGTACCGCCCCGTCTCCTGCACCGTCGAGATCGACGGCGTCCGCACCACCCACCAGGCCGCGACCGTCGTGATCGCCAACTCGCGGTTCTACGGCAAGGGCATGGCGATCGCGCCCGGTGCGTCCGTCGACGACGGCCTGCTCGACGTGATCGTAATCGAGGCGGCCTCGCGCAGTGGCCTGATCCGCTCCCTGCCCAAGGTGTACGACGGCGGGCACGTCGCTCTCGACGAGGTCATCGTCCGCACCGGCCGCCGGGTCACGCTGTCCGGCGCACATGTCGGTGGCGGTGCCGTTCCGGTCGGCGCGGACGGCGAGTCGCTCGGCGAACTGCCGGCCGACGCTGCGAACCCGCTCACGGTCGAGTTGCTGCCCGGCGCGGTGACCGTGCTGGCCTGAGCCCTCATCGCACCTGACGAATCTGTCGTCAGATGGTCGGTCCGACAGCAGAATCGTCAGGTGCGTTCGATGCGAGTTTCGTGCGGACCGGAATAGGTGCGCGGTCGGCATGGTTGTCCTTTCAAGTTTCAAATGAATTTGGGAGACGACCATGACGCTGTGCCCCACCCAGGCAGTTCGCACCGCCGAGCCGACGCCCGCGCCTGCGCTCCGCCAGGTCCCCGCTGCGGGCATCCGCACCAGCGTCGTGGTGCCGCTCCGCTTCCCTGACGGCTACGAGACCACCGCCGACGTGGTCACCTTCGACGGCCT
>JASLDK010000094.1 GCA_030145945.1 Nocardioides sp. | reverse complement strand
GGCTTCGAGACGGATCCGGTCGGCTCCGACCAGTCCGATCCCGGCATCGTCGCGGGTGGCGCGGGTTGGGTGTCCCTCGACGCGGGCAACTTCCACACCTGCGGTCTGCGCGCCGACCAGAGCCTGTGGTGCTGGGGATCGGGCACGTACGGCGAACTGGGCAACGGCAGCACGGCGGGCCGATCGCCGGACCCGACCCAGGTCGGTACGCCGGGATGGACCCTGGTTGCGGCCGGCGATGGCGCCTCGAGCTGCGGGGCACGTGGCACCACTGTCTGGTGCTGGGGGCTCAACCACGATGGGCAACTGGGTGTTGCCACACATCTCGGCGCCTTCGATCCGAATCCCGTTCCCCTCCAGGTAGGCGGATTCTGACGACTCCCCGGCCTCTACCGGTTCAGGATGTGGTGCTCGGAGGTGGGGCTGCGTCGCAACCGCCGAGCTGGTTGACCACCTTCTCCAGGGCCTTTCGCAACACCTGCTGCTCGTTCTCGTCGAGTGCGTCGAACACCAGTCGGCGTACCTCGGCGACATGGCCGGGAGCCGACTTCTTGACGTGGGCCAGGCCCTCCTTGGTCAGGATCGCGTTCGTGAACCGCCCGTCCGTCGGGTCGGCTTCTCGGCGTACGAGACCGCGGCTCTCGAGACGCCGGATCATGTGGGAGAGACGGGAGAGTTCGGCGTTGGCGAGGAGGGCGAGCTGGCTCATCCGCAGGGTGTGCTCGGGTTGTTCGGAGAGTCCGGCGAGGACGTAGTACTCGATGAAGCTCACCTGGGCGTCAGCCTGCAGTTGTGCGCCGAGCGCGGTGGGGAGGGCGGTGAAGGCGATGTGCAGGGCCTGCCAGGTCGCGAGTTCGTCCGGGGTGAGCCATTGCGGTTCCGTCCTGCTGTTCGCGCGCCCTGTTCGCCCCATGCATCGAGCATAGGACGAAACCGTCCCAACTTGAACATTCATGTGAAGTGGGCCTAGGGTCAATGACATGAACCTTCAAGTTGAAGGACGAAAGGAAGTCTTGTCATGAACGTCGCTGTCTGGATCGTCACCGGGCTGCTCGCCGCGCTCTTCTTGATGGCCGGCTCGATGAAGCTCGCCAAGTCGAAGGAGCAGATCCTCGCGGACCCGAAGATGGGCTGGGCCGAGGACTACTCAGAGGGCATGATCAAGTTCATCGGCCTCGCCGAGGTGCTCGGTGCGATCGGCCTGATCCTCCCCGGCGCCCTCGACATCGCCCCGGTCCTCGTGCCGATCGCTGCGACCGGCCTTGCGGTCATCATGCTCGGCGCCGTCGTCGTCCACGCGCGTCGCGGCGAGACGCAGTCCGTCGTGATGAACGTGGTCCTGCTGGCGCTCTCCGTCTTCGTCGCCATTGAGCGGTTCGGCCCCCAGGCCTTCTGATCCGAGGAAGGCAGCGGGATCGGTGGTGCCCCAGGCAAGAGTCGAACTTGCGACCTTTCGCTTAGGAGGCGGCTGCTCTATCCACTGAGCTACTGGGGCGTGGGGGACATCTTCGCAGGTCGTGACCTGCGGCTCAGGATTGGGTTGCTCCGCGTGGGTTGGTGACAATGGGATCCGACTCGCCGTCGGCGCGCTTGGCGCGATCCGTACGGTGGTCGTGGTACCAGAGCCGATCGGCCGCTGACTCGGCAGCGCAGTCGAGCAGACATCCTCCGCCGCAGCGCGGCCAGACGACCCAGGTGAACATGACGCAGGACGAGAACGGCGGCGCCCGTACGACGGCGGGCAGCCGCGCCCGCCGGGTGCCGACCTCGCGGGCCGACCGGGCGGCGCTGCGTCGTACGACCAAGGACTCCCGTGCCGGAAAGCGCCGGGGCGGCGGACGCCGCAAGGCGCCGCAGCCCGGGAAGGTCGTCGTCAAGGTCATCCTCGCGAGCCTGCTGTCGCTCGGTCTCCTCACGGGTGTTGGCGTGGTGATGGTCTACAACAACTGGAACAGCAACATCGACAACCAGGAGCTCGCCAGCCAGCTCGGCGACGACCGGCCCACCGAGGTCGACACCGGCCCGAAGAAGCCGATGAACATCCTGGTGATGGGCACGGACTCCCGCTCGGGCAAGGGCAACGGCATCGACGGCGAGGCCGGTGGTGGGCTGTCCGACACGACGATCCTGTTCCACATCTCGGCCGACCGGACCTTCGCCTATGGCATCTCGATCCCGCGTGACACCGCGGCGATCCGGCCGACCTGCATCCGCAAGGACGGCTCCGAGATCGCCGCTGCGACGGGCTATTCCAAGTGGAATGCTGCTTTCGCAGTCGGTGGTCCAGCCTGCACGATCCGACAGTTCGAGCAGTTGGCGAATGTGCGCATCAACAAGTACGTCGTCGTCGACTTCAACCAGTTCAAGGACATGGTCAACGCGCTCGACGGCGTCGAGGTCTGCATCCCCGAGGCCATCGACGACAACACGCACAACATCCACCTCAAGGCCGGCACGCGCGAGATCAAGGGCCAGGAGGCGCTCACCTATGTCCGCGCGCGCTACCGGATCGGTGACGGCACCGACCCCAACCGGACCCGGCGCCAGCAGGCCTTCATCGGCTCGATGATCAACAAGGCCCTGACGGCAGGGATGTTGGCCCGGCCCGACCACCTGATCGGTTTCATGAACGCGGCGACCTCGTCGCTTCAGACCGACTTCAAGAACATCGCCCAGATGGCCGATCTCGCCGTCACTGCCAAGGGCATCGGCGCCGACAACATCAAGTTCATCACCACGCCGTGGGTCTATTCGGACAAGGTGAGCTCCGGCATCGAGTGGACCCCCGAGGTCGACAAGCTGTGGCAGCTCGTCCGCAGGGACAAGCCGCTGACCCCGGAGTTCCTCAAGGACGCCCTCAGCGCCGGTGACAAGACCGACGGCTCCTCCTCGGCGGACCCGTCGCAGTCCACGTCCGGTGCGCCGTCGGCTACGAACTCCCCGTCCGGCACGCCCAGCGGCCAGCCGACCGGCACCCCCAGCGGTACGCCGTCGGGCACGCCCACCGACACGGCGACCGACGGTGCGACCCCCGGATCCACGGGGCTCAGCGCTGCGGGTCGCCACGCGGCCGGGCTGTGCAGCTGACGCCCCTCAGCAAGGCGGACGAGCGATGACCGACAACGAGAGCGACTGGCAGCGCAAGCGCCGCCTCGCCGAGATCTTCGGCGACGTCGAGCCGTCGGTCACCGGCGACGAGCGGGACGACGTACCTCCTGCTGCGAAGGAGAGCGCGACCGACCGCTGGCTCAAGGCTCAGGTTCCGCCTCACCACGGCGACGCCCAGGGCGGATGAACACGACAGGAC
>JASLDK010000043.1 GCA_030145945.1 Nocardioides sp. | reverse complement strand
GGGCCGTCGTGCATTTGGCGGCGCTCGATGGTGTCAGCGGAGGCGCGCGCCGGCGGATGGTGTGACGAGGTGATGGATCGGGGCCTCCCAGCGGTGCTCGGCAAAGGCGGCGTCGATGGCTTGTCGCAGGTCGGCCGCTCGCTCTGCCCGGACCAGCGTGATGGTGCAGCCGCCGAAGCCGCCACCGGTCATTCGTGAGCCGAGCGCACCCGCCTGCAGTGCGGTGTCGACAGTGACGTCGAGCTGCGGGACGGAGACCTCGAAGTCGTCACGCAACGAGAGGTGCGAGGCCGTCATGAGGTCGCCGAGTCGGGGCCAGTCGCGGGCTTCGATGGCGGTGACGGCATCACGGACGCGTTCGTTCTCCGTGCTGACGTGGCGGGTTCGCGCCGGATGGTCCGCCTCGCACTCGCGACGTCGTTGGGCATAGCCGCCGTCCCCGTCGGCCAGTGCATGGCGGACCCGGGTGTCGGTGACGAGCAGCACGAGTCCGTCGTCGGCGACGGGGAGGCGAACGATGCCGGTCACGGGGTGGGCTGCGTCGCTGAAGTCGATGAGCAGAGCGTGACCGTCCTGGCAGAGCATGCTGGCGAGCTGGTCCATGCCGCCCGTGGGAGCACCCACGTGGATGGTCTCCGCACGCCGCGCGGCCTCCGCGATCGTGCGCCGCGTCTGGTCGCTCATCGGGTGGCCGAGCAGGCCTGCGATCGCCGTTCCCACGGCACATTCGAGCGCAGCAGAGCTCGACAGCCCGCCGCCGAGCGGGATGGTCGAGTCGACCTCGATGGTGAGAGCAGGCACCTGCCAGCCCGCCGCGCGGAGCTCGAACACCACGCCCTCGACGTACCTCTTCCAGGTGGTGCCTGCAGGCGCCTGGGCGCTGCTGATGACGAGCTGGTCGTCGTCGCGGTGGGTCACCGTGGCGGTCGTGGCGAGCGGGATCGCGAACGGCAGGCAGAGCCCGCCGTTGTAGTCGGTGTGCTCGCCGATCAGGTTGACCCGGCCGGGTGCGATGGCGACAGCGGTTCGCGCGGGGGAGGGCACGACGCCATCCTGCCGTGCACTGCACTACGGTCGGGCCGTGCCTCGCCCGCTGATCGTCGCCGCCACCCGTTCTGAAGTTGCCCACGTGCCGTCCGGGCTCGAGGCGCTGGTGACGGGGATCGGCAAGACGGCAGCGGCCAGTGCTCTGGCCCGACACCTCGCCGGACGGACCGACCTGGATGACCTGGAACTGGTCAACCTCGGGACAGCAGGTGCCCTGGTCGATGAACTGTCGCCCGGTCTGGGCGGTGTCTCCGGGCTGTTCGAGATCGGCACCGTGATCAACCACGAGATCAACGCCGAGGCGATCCGGGCGCTGGGCTACGACCCGCGCGAGCGGCTGTCGATCGGCTCCAGCTCGACGGTGTTGGCCACAGGGGACCTGTTCGTGACCGACTCCGCCGTTCGGGCGCGGCTCGCCGAGCAGGCGCAACTGGTGGACATGGAGGGCTACGCCTGTGCGTACGTCGCCCACGAGTTCGGCGTACCGATCCGAATGGTCAAGCACGTCTCCGACAACGCCGACGAGGGCGCCATGGAGTGGGTCGCGCTGGTGGACCGGAGCGCCCAGGTGCTGGGGGAGTGGGCCGCAGCCAACCTGGCCTGACGGCCCGAAATCAGATGACGACAGGCGGTTGCGGCTGATAGTCGTGGTGTCTGATGACATCTTCAACTGACTCTTCGGTGCTTCACGGACGTGCGTTGGTGCTCGGCGGTGGCGGATCCTCCGGCAACGCATGGTTGATCGGCGTGGTCGCTGGACTCGCTGACGCCGGTCTCGACGTCGTCGAGCCCGACCTGACGATCGGTACGTCGGCAGGCGCGACGACCGCCGCACAGTTCACCGGCACGCCACCCCGGGATCTCTTCGTCGCGACCATGGACGCGGTGCATCCCAGCCGTCCCACCGGTGGGCGTGCCGTCTCGGACCAGCTGGATCGGACCGCACGCATCATCGCCTCCGCCGCCGGTCCCGATGACATGCGGCGCCGGTTGGGCGAAGCCGCACTCGAGTTGGCTGCTGACGGTTCGTGGCAGGAGCGGTGGCGAGCCATGGTCGCATCGCGGCTGCCGTCTGCTTCGTGGCCGTTGAGGGCGATGTGGTTGACCGCCGTCAATGCGCGTACGGGTGCGCCGGTGGAGTTCTCGCGGGACAGCGGGATCGACCTGGTCGACGCCGTCGCTGCGAGCTGCTCCAGCGGTCCGGCGTACCGGATCGGCGAGGAGCTCTACATCGACGGCGGCTACCGCGCCAACGCAGACAACGCCGATCTGGCGGCAGGTTGTTCGCGAGTGCTCGTGCTGTCGCCGTTCGGCGGACGCGCCCGGACACCGCGCTCATGGGGACTGCAACTCGAGGACCAGGTCGCGGTGCTTCGTGCTCGGGGCGCGGTGGTCGAGTCAGTGTTTCCGCCCGCGGAGGCTGAGGATCTCTTTGGCATGAATGCGACGGATCTGTCGCTGCGGCCACGGGCCGCCGAGACCGGCTTCAACCAAGGGCGCGCTCTGGCGGAGCGGCTGGCGCCGTTCTGGACGACCTGAGCCAGGGGGCCTGGCCTGGTCAGCGGCTGCTGCTGGCCTTGCGTCCGCGCACCACACCGACGAAGTCCTGATGGACCGGGCTGTCCGCATCGCGCGGCCACACGAGCGCGATGGACGTCGGATCGAGGTCGACGGGACGCTGGACCACGTCCTTGCGGTGATAGAGACGGGCAACCGACATCGGGACGATGACGATGCCGCTTCCCGAGGCAGCGACCTCGATCGCGTCCTTCGTCGTCATCTCGGGGAACGGGAGTTGGTCGACGTCCGGCGTCCAGCCGGAGACGTGCGGGAGCACCAGTTGCTCGTCGCCGAGATCGGCGACCGGGATCGTCGCGTCGGCGTCCGAGGCCGCCACGAAATGCTCCTTGCTCGCGACGATCACCGGCAGTTCGTCATACAACTTCACGCAGTGCAAGGGAGACGGGCGTTCGAGGTCGAGGGGGAGTCGGACCAGGGCCATGTCGGCCTCGCCGTCATCGAGGACCGTGCGCTGCTGGCCCTCCTCGATCGGCAGGAGGTGGAGCCGGATCTTCGGGTTGCGCCCGCGCCACACCCGCGCCCACTTGTCGGGGCTGACTCCGGTCACGAAGGCAATGCGCAGATCCTGCATGTGCCCACGATCCCAGAACCACCCCGACGATGTGGGCTCCGGGGCTGCGTCAGGGTGGCTAGGCCTGCGCGAGCAGGCCGAACTGCAGGGTCCCGGCGTCATCCACGCCGGCATCCAGTGTCATCGCATCGAGTTGCTGCGCAGCGGTCTCGTCCAGGTAGACCGTTGCCCCGTCCTGTTCGACGGTGAGGTCTCCGGGGCGGGCCTGTTCCGTGGCGCTCACGGCGTACCCGCTCTCGGACTGGGTGATGCGAAGCCCGGCCGTGTCAGGGACATCGGGGGCGTCGGTCATCTGCTTGACGATCGTGCAGGCGTTCTCAGTCAGGGTGAGCATGATGTGCCTTTTCGGTTTCGCGGTCAGAGACCTTTCCCACCGTTGCATGCATTCGCAGACGGTTCAAGGGCGCAGGCCGAGTGCGCCGCTGGGTGGGAGGACTACAGTCGAGAACAGCTCGCTCGGGAGGTGCAGTTGCCATGTTGTTCGAAAGTGACGGTCTCGAGGAGGCCGAAGAGTTCCTCAGTGAGAACTATGCCCCGATGCGGATCGGCAGCACCACGACCAATGCACCGACGCGGATTGCTCGCGCCGCTGCCCCGGCGATCAGCGTCGACCGCGTCGCGCTCGGATTCGTGATGTCCTATGAGGTCGAGCCGTTGCAGATGATCGGACTGTGCGACGTCGTGACGGGAACCGTCGAGGAGCACGGGCCCGATGGGACGACTCCCGAGAACTTCGGCGCGGGCGATCTCTTCACTCTCTCGTCGCCGGGGCGGCCCTACGGCGGCACCATCAACTGCGCGACCTACACGGTCACGATGCTGGATCCAGCAGTTCTCGGGCAGGTCGCCTCACCCGCTCCTGGTCACGAATCGGTCGAGCTGACCAGTCACCGGCCGACCGACGCCGCTGCGGGTCTTCGGGTCCGTACCGTGATCGATCATCTGGATTCATCGGTGCTGTCGGTTCCGGAGGCGGCGGCCAGCCCGTTGGTCATGGGGACGGCGTTGCGCTATCTCGCTGCGCAGTTGCTCGAGGCATTCCCGAACACCTCGGTCGCAGGCCCGGGGCCCGGTGACAGTCGCGACGCCCACCCTGCCGCCGTACGCCGTGCGCTCGCCTACATCGACGCGAACGCAGAACTCGACCTCTCGCCGGTGGAGATTGCGGCGGCGGCCTTCGTCAGTGTCCGGTCACTCCAACTGGCCTTCCGGCGGCATCTGGGCACGACACCGATGACCCACCTGCGCGAGGTGCGGATGGCTCGTGCGCATCGTGATCTCACGGATGCTCGCGCCGGCGATGGTGCGAGCGTCGTCGGCATCGCTCTGCCCTGGGGGTTCGCCCACCAGGGCAGGTTCGGTCAGGCCTACCGGCGTGCGTACGAGGAGACTCCCGGCACGACCCTGCGCCGTGGCTGATCCGTCTGCCGTTCTTCCTCCTGGTGTTCGTTCGGTGGCCAGCAAGCTTGGCGCTCAGCGGCTACTCCCGATGATGTCGCCTGCCTAGCGTGGAGACATGCAGCAATCCCTTCCCAGCGACCGAGCGGGAGACGCTGCCCACGCACCGGACCCCCGCATTCTTGCCGCGCGCATCATGCGCCACGAGCGTTCTGGCGCAGCCCGAGTGTCGAAACCTCTCGCATGTCTGTCCTGCGACGCGATCACGGACCACGTTCGCGGTGCCGTCACCTTGGGTCCGGACGGTTCCGTCCTGGTGCAGTGGTGGTCCTGCACGCAGTGCCCCGATGGCGAGACGGTCGGCTGAGGTGACCCCTTACCGCGAGGAGGTTCGAACGATCGAGTTCGGCCCCCTGACGATCAGGTACGACGACCGGGTGCTCGCCCCGCGGCCCTGGACCCAGACACAGGCACGGTGGGCGCGGGAGCTCCTCTCCGACGTACCGCCTGGGCCCGTTCTTGAACTCTGCTGCGGTGTCGGACACCTGGGCCTGCTCGCCGTGGCAGGCACCGGCCGCCGTCTCGTGTTCGTGGACGTCGACCCTGTCGCCTGCGCGTACGCCGCGTCTAACGCCCACGCCGCCGGCTGCGGAGACCTCGTCGACGTCCGGAACCTGTCCGTGGAGGCCTTCGCCTCCGACGAGGTGTTCGCGTTGGTCGTCGCGGACCCGCCCTGGGTGCGGACCGACCTGGTCCGCTGCTTCCCCGCCGACCCGGTCCTGGCCATCGACGGCGGCGCCGACGGCCTCGACCGGGCCCGGGATTGCATCCACGTGATCGACCGTCAACTGCACGAGGACGGCGCGGCCCTGCTCCAACTCGGCTCCTACGCTGAGGCCGAGACGCTGGCGGCTGAGCTCCCGACGACCCTGGTCGTCGCTGGAACCCAGGCGGAGCCCGGGCGCGGCCTGATCGTCCACCTCGTCCGCCCGTGAGGCCCCGTCCCGAAATGGGGGTGCCGATTGCACCTCCCGGCCCCGCCTTTGCTACGGTTTCACCGCACTCGTCCGGGTGGCGGAATTGGCAGACGCGCTAGCTTGAGGTGCTAGTGCCCGTATTAGGGCGTGGGGGTTCAAGTCCCCCCTCGGACACCAACGAGATCCCAGGTTCCTGCAGGTCAGGATCCTGGGATCTTTGGTATTCACCGCAGCGGGACAGGCGTCCCAACGGTCAGACCAGTGGGGGCGCGACAGGCGTGTCGTGGTGCAGGATGCGCTCGTACCTCGCGGCACATGGTTCGCGACCCAGCATCTGACAGGAACCCTCATGACTCACTCCAGCCAGTCCACGCCTGCTCGGCCTTTCACGCGGCAGTCGACCGTGCTTGACCTGGCCACGACCGTGCCGGGACGCGCGTTCAAGGCGATGATCGTGAAACAACTGCCTCCGGTCGCCACCGAGAAGGAGCGGCAGGAACTGGAGGACATGACCGTCGGTCTCCCGTTGGAGACGCTGGTTGAGCTGTCCGAGGGCAAGCTGACGTGGGGTGTCGCTGACTCGATCCTGGATCTGGCCAACCGCAAGCCGCATCGCGTGCTTGCTCGTGGTGTCGGCGCGGGAGCGGGCGCATTGAAGAAGGCCGCGAGCGCCGTACGCCGCTGACAGTCGCGAGTCAGGTCGGGAAACGACGGCCTGAACGCCTACGCGGCGTGATGATGGCCCGGCGGTTCGTGGGGGTCGTCGGTCGCGTGCTCCGGTGACAGGTCATCGACGGCACGCAAAGTCACCGTGCTCCCGCGCGCGCGACGGCGTGATGGAAGCTTGATCACGTCGCTGGCGATGAGGATGCCGACAGTCAGGATGGTCGCGGTCATGATCGCCATCGCGATGAACCAGATGATGTAGCCGAGATCGGACATGTGAGCGTCTCCTTTCACGGTCTCTCATCGACGTTACGCCCGCGGATTCGCCTCGGCAACAGCCGTGATGGAGCGCTTCTCGCCCCGCCACATCACGCGGGCCACCGCGCTGCGAAGGGCTGATCGACCGCCCCTCGTAGGCTCTCCCGCATGAGCGCGGACGAGGCAATGACCGACCAGTCGGCGCGGGCGATCGCGGCCGCGACCGAGCTCGGCATCGCCCACGTGGTGACCCGACACGGCCCGGTTGGCTCGCTCGAGGAAGCGGCGCAGATGCGGGGGATCGAGCCACGTCAGATCGTCAAGACCATGGTGGTTCGGGTCGCCGCCGGGGACTATCGATTCGTGCTGGTCCCCGGTGATCGGGAGATCTCCTGGCCCAAGATGAGAGCCCTTCTCGGCGTCAATCGGATCTCGATGCCCGATGCGGAGACGGCTCACAACGTCACGGGATATGTCCGCGGCACCATCACGCCGCTCGGCTCGCTCAGCCCGCTCCCGGTGATCGCCGACGAGCAGGTGACCGGGCAGATCTCGATCGGCGGAGGCGGGTACGGCGTGGCATTGAGCGTGGACTCAGCTGCTCTGCTGACGGCGCTCGCCGCCCGCGTCGCGGACGTCACCGAACGCCGTTGAGCGCGTTGTCTCAGGAGACGGGGCTGATCCTGATGATGGTGCCGTCCAGCCCGACATCGATGTACGCCGTCTGGCTGAACTCATTGCTCGCATAGGCGGTGATCCACTCAGGTGTCTCGTCGTCGACTGCTGGCTTGTCGATCATCAGGTAGCACAGGTTCGGGTCGTCGACGAGCGCCTCGACCTTCGGACACAATCCGTCGAGCATGCC
>JASLDK010000351.1 GCA_030145945.1 Nocardioides sp. | reverse complement strand
CATCGCGTGCTTCACGTCCGGCGGACAGGGCGCTGCGGCATGCACGAAGGAGCGCAGGCTCGAGACGTCGTACCGCTCGCGCACCTCGGCGGGCAGCTTGAGCATGCGCACCATCATGGTCGGCACGACCTGCACGTGGGTGACCCGACGCTCCTGGACGTGCCGCAGCAGGCCCTCGGCGTCGAACTTCTCCATCACCACGACGGTGCCGCCGACCTCCTGCACGCCGACGGACCACTGCAGTGCGGCCATGTGGTAGAGCGGCGACGGGCTCAGGTAGACGGTCTCCTCGTCGAGCTTGAGCAGCGCCCGACCCAGCCGGGACGGACGGACGGCGTCCGGGTCGTCGACCTGGCGGCCGGACAGCGGACGGCGGATGCCCTTGGGACGACCGGTGGTGCCGGACGAGTAGAGCATCACCTCGCCGCGCGGTTGGTCGGTGAGCGGCTCGGCCGACGACGCGGCGAGCACGTCCTCGTAGGTCTCGAAGCCCGACACCGCGCCGTCCATCATCAGTCGACGTGGGCAGTCCGGGATCTGGTCGAGCAGCTGGCTCGCGCGGTCCGCCATCGCCGCGGAGGTGATCAGGACGCGCGCACCGGAGTCGCGCAGGATGTAGGCGGCCTCCTCGGCCGTGGCGTAGCGGTTGACGCCGACGAAGTAGAGGCCCGAGCGCAGCGCCGCCCAGTAGACCTCGTAGTAGCGCGGGTTGTTCTCCGTCCACATCGCGACCGCGTCGCCGGGTCGCAGTCCGTGCTGGCGGAACACCCGGGCCAGGCGGACCGAACGCTCGTCGAGCTCGCGATAGCTCACCCGCAGACCTGAGGACGCCATCACCAGCGCCGACTTGTCCGGGGTGCTGGCGGCGATCACACCGGGATGCATCAGCCGGTGATGTTCTCGATGCCGGTGGTGTCCAGCTTCGCGACGCTGAACGCGGCATAGGTCTGGTACGGCGAGCGCCCCTCGAAGTAGGGCGTCAGCTGGGCGTCCAGCTCGTCGACGCTGAACGTCCCGTCGGCGGCGACGAACTTGTTCTCCACGGTCGGGGCAGCCATCAGCGCGACCATGTCGCCGTACACGACGAAGACCTGGCCGCTGATCCCTGCGGAGGCGGGGGAGGCGAGGTAGCCGACGAAGGACGCGACCCGCTCCGGCGCGAGGATGTCGAGGCGCTGGGTGTCGCCGTCCTCGGCGAAGACGTGCGAGGTCATCTCGGTGCGGGCGCGCGGGCAGATCGCGTTGGCGGTGACGCCGGAGCGCTCGAGGCCGCGGGAGGTCGACAGCGTGAGGGCGACGATGCCGGCCTTGGCGGCGGCATAGTTGGACTGCCCGGCGGCGCCGAACAGGAACGCCTCGGACGCGGTGTTGACGACCCGTCCGAAGACCGGTCCGCCGGCGGTCTTCGACGCCGAACGGAAGTAGACAGCGGCGGCGCGGGAGACGGCGGCGTGACCCTTGAGATGCACCCGGATCACGTCGTCCCACTGCTGCTCGGTCATGTTGAAGAGCATCGTGTCGCGCAGGATGCCGGCGTTGTTGACGACGACGTCGAGGCTGCCGAAGGTGTCGACGGCGGCATCGACGATCTGCTGGCCCATCGCCCAGCTGCTCACGTCGCCCTTGACGGCGATCGCCTTGCGGCCGAGCGCCTCGATCTCGGCGACCACCTGGTCGGCGGCGTCGCCCATGTCGTTGACCACGACGTTCGCGCCCTGCGCGGCGAGCGCCAGCGCCTCGGCGCGGCCGAGTCCGGCGCCGGCGCCGGTGACGACGGCGGTCCGGCCGGTGAGGTCGGTGTTGCCCACGGTTGCTCCTTCGGTTGGTTCGGCCCTGTCGGTGTTCGCGACGATAGGTACGCCGAAGGACGGGTCGCGACCAGGACTCCCGCTCACTGGGTGCCGGACCCGTTGAGTGGGAGTCGCGTTGGCCCACGTCGCCGACATCTCCGCAGGATGCGGCCGTGCACACCGGGACCCTCGGCCTCAGCGCCGATCACCGTGACCTGGCCGCTTCCGTGCGGGCCTTCGTCGAACGCCACGTCACCGGGGAGGTGCTCCGGGCTGCCGTGGACGCCGAGTCCGAAGCGCTGCCGCCGTTCTGGACGGAGCTGGCCGCGCAGGGACTGCTCGGCCTGCACCTTCCCGAGTCGGTCGGGGGAAGCGGCTATGGGCTGCTCGAGACCGCCGTGGTCGCGGAGGTGCTCGGTCACGGCCTGGCGCCGGGTCCGTTCCTGTCGACCGTCATCGTCAGTGCGGTGCTGGACCGCGCCGGCCACTCGTCGCTGCTGGCCGGGCTGTGCGACGGCTCCGTGGTGGCGGGCATCGCGCTCGACCCGGGAACCGTGGTCGGGCGCCTCGACGGCGATGTCGTGCGACTGACCGGCCGGTCGGCGCCGGTGCTCGGCGGTCAGGTCGCGGACGTGGTGCTGGCGCCGGCGATCGTCGACTCCGCGGTGCGCTGGGCCGTGATCGAGACGGCCGGTGTCGGACGAGAGACACCGACGAGCCACGACCCGAGCCGCC
>JASLDK010000311.1 GCA_030145945.1 Nocardioides sp. | reverse complement strand
AAGCACAAGGGCATCTCGATCCTGATCGTGGACACCAGGGACCCCGGCTACTCCTGGACCCCGAGCATCACGCGCTCGTGGTTGAGCTGGGTGGTGATCAGCTTCCAGCCCTGGTTCTCCTCGCCGACCAGCATGTCGACGGGGACCCGGACGTCGTTGAAGTAGGTCGCATTCACATGGTGCGAGCCGTCGGCGGTGATGATCGGCGTCCAGCTGTAGCCGGGATCCGTGGTGTCCACGATCAGGATCGAGATGCCCTTGTGCTTGGGCGCGTCGGGATCGGTGCGCACCGCGAGCCACAGGTAGTCGGCCTGGTGTCCGCCGGTCGTCCACATCTTCTGGCCGTTGACGACGTAGTGGTCGCCGTCCCGCCTCGCGGTCGTGCGCAGCGAGGCGAGGTCGGTGCCGGCGTCCGGCTCGCTGTAGCCGATCGCGAAGTGCACGTCGCCCTTGAGGATGCGCTCGAGGAAGAGCTCCTTCTGCTTGTCGGTGCCGTAGCGGATCAGCGTGGGGCCGACGGTCTGCAGGGTCACCGACGGCAGGTGTACGTCGGCGTACTGCGCCTCGTTGGCGAAGATCGTCTGCTCGATCTCGCCCAGCCCGTGACCGCCGTACTCCTTCGGCCAGCCGACGCCCATCCAGCCGTCGGTGCCGAGGCGACGGATCATCGCCTCGTACGTCGGCCCGTGGCGGTTCCACGCACCCTCGACCGGGTCGGGGTCCTGGATGCCGTGGAAGTCGTCGGCGACACCGCCGAAGTAGTCCCGCAGCCGCGACTTGAGGGCGCGCTGGTCCTCGGTGAGCTCGAGGTTCTTCGCCCGGGCGCTCTCGACGGGGACCTGCGCGGCCGTCGTGTCGAGGGCGTGCGCGAGGTCGGTGCCCCACGTGGTGAATTCGACGAGCGGGTAGGTGATGTCGACACCCATGCCGCCGTGCAGGTGGTGGCAGGTGCGCAAGGCGTACGGCGCGACCCGGCTGGCCCAGTAGCCCGCGACCGCGAGGTCGTCGGCTGCCGGGAGTCCCTCGGCGACCCGCCACACGGCGTTGTCGGCGGCGAGGTCGAGGGTGCGCGAGGTGACGTAGACGTCGGCCATCTGCAGCGACACGGCCTGGAACTCGGCCAGCGCGCGGCCGAACTGCTGGCGTCCCTTGACGTAGTCGGCCGTCAGGTCGCGCGCGCCGGCGAGCACGCCGGCGGCGGTCACCACGAGGCCGGCGCGGGCCAGGTCGCGCAGTCGGTCGGCAGCACCGTCGGCCAGCGGCTCGGCGGGAGCGCTGTCGAGGACGACGGTGTGGTGGGGCGTGGCACTCGATGCGCTGGCGGGCAGCAGCGTGACGCCGGGACCGGCTGGGTCGACGAGCACGACGACCTCGTCGTCACCGTCACGTGCGGTCACGAGGAGCCGGGCAGCCTGTTCGGCGAAGGTGACGGCGAGCTTGCGGCCACTGACCATGCCGTCGGCGTACGTCGCCTCACCGCGCAGCGCCGGGGACAGCACGACCTCACCGGAGGCGATGCCCGGAAGGAACTCCTTGCGCTGTGCATCGGTGCCGTACGCCGCGAGCGTGAGAGCACCGCAGCACAACGTCTCCCAGGCCGGAACCTGAACAGCAGCGCGGCCTGTCTCGCGGAGCAGGACGGCGACCTCCGCGAGCCCCAGTCCTTCGCCACCATGCTCTTCAGGAACCGGCAGCGAGGTCAGTCCGGCTCCGGCCCAGGCTGCCCACGAACGGGCGTCGGCCTGGCGCTCGAGCACCTCGCCGACAACGGCACGCACTGCATTGATCGCCTCTTGGTCCACGGCGAAACTGTAACGTGTTCTAGTCTTCTCCGCATGGGGGCTGTCTCACTCATCGATGTCGCGCGTCACCGCGTCCACCTGCCGTCGACGACGATCCCGCGTGGACGGATGGTCGATCTGCCGGGCCGGGGCGGGGCGACGTACGTCACGGACACCCCGGGACCCGATCCGAAGGCGCCGACCATCGTGCTCCTGCACGCTCTGGGTACGACGGGACTGCTGACCTGGTTCCCGGCGATCGAGCCGTTGTCCCGACGGTTCCGAGTGGTGACGCTCGATCAGAGATGGCACGGACGTGGCATCCAGAGCGAGGAGTTCAGCCTCGTCGACTGCGCCGACGACGTCGCCGCACTCATCGAGGTCCTGGGCCTGGAGGACGTGATCGTCGGCGGCTATTCGATGGGGTCGATCATCGCTCAGCGGGTCTGGCGCCAGCACCCCTCGATCGTCTCCGGACTGGTGCTCGGCGCAACCACCGACCGATTCCAGTTGACGGCGGCCGAGCGCGGCTTCTTCCTCGGCATGGGCTCCACCATGCTCGCGCTGCGCGGGGTCTCCCGGTCCAGGACGGCGTTGAAGGCAGCACGCGCGGCAGCGAAGGGCGGCGGCCTGGAGCCGTCCGACATGCACGAATGGGCGCTGCGGGAGTTCCGCTCCACCAGTCCGTGGGCCGTCGGCCAAGCGCTCGCCGCCCTCGGGCAGCACCACTCCCGACCATGGCTCGGTCGGATCGACGTGCCCACCGCGGTGGTCGCGATGATGCGCGACCGGGTGATCCCCACGCCGCGCCAGCTCGCGCTGGCCCGCGCCATCCCCGGTGCCACGATCCACGAGGTCGACGACGGGCACGCGGGATGCGTGCTCGCCGCCGACAAGTTCGTGCCCCGGTTCGTGGAGGCCGCAGCGACGGTCAATGCGCGGCGGCGGGACTTCCGTCGACCGCTGCACTGAGCCGGTCGAGCTCGGCCGGGAAGTGCCGGACGAGTGCGTCGGTGTCGGGCATCGACTCGCGGCAGGCGATGGCGCCGACGTGCATCTGGCCAGCCATCGACATCACCGTCACGTTGAGCCCGGCGCCGTGGAAGACCGGTCCGAGCGGGCAGAGCGCGTCGATGCGGGCACCCATGAAGTAGAGAGGGAGCGGAGGACCGGGCACGTTGGAGATGACCAGGTTGTGCACGACCGGGTGCCGGTCGGCCAGACGCAGGTTGGCGTAGGCACGGACCGCGAGGCCGAAGGTACGGGGCGCGGCGAACTCGGCCCAGTCCTGCAGGGCATCGGCACTGATCGCGTTGTGGTGCTCCTTGGCGTGCCGGTTGCGCTCGGCGAGCATGTGGAGTCGCTCCAGGGGATCCTCGATGTCGGTGCCCAGCTTGGTGAACAGCGCCGACACCTTGTTGGCGCCGCTCGAGCGTCGCGAGCTCTCCCGCACACTCACCGGGACGGTGGCGAGCAGCGAGGACTCAGGCAGCTCGTCACGCTCGGCCAGGTAGGCGCGCAGAGCTCCGCCCGCGACCGCGAGCACGACGTCGTTGACGGTGGTCTCGGTGACCTTCTTGATCCGACGGATCTCCTCGAGGTCGAGGTCGGCCATCGCGATCGACCGGTGTGAGGTGATCGTGCCGTTGAAGGACGTCCGCGGAGCCGAGAACGGTGCCGCCATCGCCGTACCCTGCCGGGCCCGGCCGATGCTCTTGGTGACCAGCTGTGCCGACGGCTTGAGCACCTTGACGAGGGTGACCGGGCGGGTCGCCGTACCGATCACTGCTCGTCCGAGGAGCTCACCGCGGCCGGGGTCACGCGGGTGGCGCTGGTTGTCGGGGATCAGCGGCGGGGCGTCGGGCTCGAGCGAGCACAGGTGCGAGATCAGGTTGGCGCCGGAGACTCCGTCGACGGTGGCGTGGTGCATCTTGGCGAACACGACCACCTTCTCGCCGTCACCGTTCTCGGGCCGATAACCCTCGATCACCCACATCTCCCACAGCGGCCGGGACCGGTCGAGCGGCAGGGAGGCAAGGTGGGCGCACAGGTCCATGAGTTCGGCGTACCCACCCGGCGTGGGGAGGGCAAGGCGGTGCACGTGGCGCTCGATGTCGAAGTTCTTGTCCTGCACCCAGACCGGGTGATCCAGTCCCATCGGCACCCGCCGCACCTTGCGGTTGAAGCCGGGCACGTCGCGGACGCGGGCCTCGAGCTCGCGCTGCATCGAGGCGAAGGAGTACGGAGTCGTCATCGTGGCCGGATCGAGCACCATGACGGCACACACATGCATGAGTTGGGCGGGCGTTTCCAGGTAGAGGAAACTCGCATCCAGTCCCGACAGCCGATCCATCCGAAGACCCCCCCATGAAAAGTAGAACGGGTATCAGTTTCTCACAACGAGCCGGTTACTCTCGCGTCATGGGATTCGTTCGTCGACAACTCCTCACCACCGCTCTCACGGCGAACGCGATCCGCCCGCTGCCGGGCTTCCGCGTCGGGATCCCCGCCTTCTTCGCAGGCTGGCTGACCGGCGAGCTGGCACCTCACCTGCTCGGCGCGACGCTCGCGGACGTCGCCGCCCACAGCGGCCGCGGCCGCCGCGACTGGCGGGGCCTGGCCCTCGCCGGGCTCTCGACAGCCGGGCTCGTCCACCTGATCCGACAGAGCCGCCAGGCCGTCGACGTCGCCGAGGAAGCCCTCGTCGAGGGCCTCGGGATCGAGTACGTCGACCAGCTCGATGCCGCCCCCACGCCGGCCGATCTCGCCACCCCGTGGGGCCGGATCGCCAATCCGTTCGCCTTCGGCCGCGCCGCCCGCAAGGCGGGCGTGGAGGTCGAGCGCAACATCGAGTTCGCGCCCTACGGACGGCGCGGACTGCTCGACGTCTACACCTCCGAGGTGACGCCCGCCGCAGGGGCACCGGTGTTGCTGCAGGTGCACGGCGGCGGGTGGACGATCGGCAACAAGGACCAGCAGGGCCTCCCCCTGATGCAGCACATGGCCGCCCGAGGCTGGGTCTGCGTCGCCATCAACTACCGCCTTGCACCCCGGGACCCGTGGCCCGCCCAGATCATCGACGTCAAGGCGGCGATCGCCTGGATCAAGGAGAACATCGAGGAGTACGGCGGCGATCCGTCGTACATCGCGATCACCGGCGGCTCGGCGGGCGGCCACCTGACCGCGCTCGCCGCCGTCACTGCGAACGCACCGGAGTTCCAGCCCGGCTTCGAGTCCGCCGACACCAGCGTGCAGGCCGCTGTCCCCTACTACGGCGTCTACGACCTCGCCGGCGCGAGCGGCCTGCGCTCCGCCGAGCTGATGCGGGACTCCTTCCTCGCCCCCTTCGTCTTCAAGAAGTCCGCGAGAGCCGAGCGCGAGGCGTTCGAGCAGGCCAGCCCCCTGCTGCGCGTCACTGCGGATGCTCCGGACTTCCTGGTCATCCACGGCAGTCACGACACCCTCGTCGACGTCGGCCAGGCACGGGCGTTCGTCGAGGCGCTGCGCACCATCTCGAAGCGGACTGTCACCTACGCGGAGATGCCCGGCGCGCAGCACGCCTTCGACATCTTCCCGTCGATCCGGTCGGCGCACGTGCTCCGCGCCACCGAGCGCTTCCTGGCGTGGCACTGGGCAGGATGGCGACGCGAGCTCGGCGCCGTCACCGCAGGTTGAGGCGCTGAGTCCAACCCTGATCCCCGCAGTTTCAGCGCGGGAGACCGAGGATCCGCTCGCCCGCGACATTGCGCAGGATCTGGGTCGTCCCGCCGGCGATCGACAGGCAGCGGGTGTTGAACTGCTCCCACACGTCGGCGGCCAACGGGTCGCCCGACGCCTTGCTGATCGCGCCGAGGACTGCGAGGTCATCGCCCTGCAGCTTGACCACCAGTTCCGAGGAGTCCTGACGGCTGCGTACGCCGAGCAGCTTGGCGACGCTCGACTCCGCACCCGGGCCGCGGCCGCCGAGCGCGCGCAGCGTCGTACGAACTCCCAACAGGGCACACACCGTGGCCAGGGCGACCTGGTGGCCGACCGCCGCTCGGTCCACCGGGCCGAGGTCACGGGTGGCGGCGATCTCCACCGCGCGCTCGACGCTCTTGGTCAGGCGAGCGCTCGCCATCGCGACCCGCTCGTTGGCAAGCGTGGTGCGGGCCAGTCGCCAGCCGTCGCCGGGTTCGGCGACCACGCACTCGTCGGACACGAAGACGTCGTCGAGGAAGACCTCGTTGAAGAGCGCCTCCCCGGTGATCTCGCGCAGTGGGCGCACCTCGATCCCGGGCGAGCGCATGTCGACCAGAAAGTAGGTGATCCCCTTGTGCTGCGGCACCTCTGCGTCGGTGCGCGCCAGGCAGATGCCCCAGTCGGCGCGCTCGGCGACCGAGGTCCACACCTTCTGGCCGGTCAGCGACCAGCCGCCGTCGACCTTCACCGCGCGGGTGCGCAGCGACGCAAGGTCGGAGCCCGAGCCCGGCTCCGAGAAGAGCTGGCACCAGGTCAGCTCCCCCAGCAACGACGGACGCACGAAGCGCTCCCGCTGGGCATCGGTCCCGTGCGACAGGATCGTCGGCACGGCCCAGCCCGCGATCACCAGATCAGGGCGTACGACGCTCGCACGGGCGAGTTCCTGATCGATGACGAGCTGCAGGGTCGGCTCCGCACCGAGCCCGTACGGCGTCGGCCAGTGCGGGGTCAGGAAGCCGGCATCGACCAGCGCTGCCCGCTGGTCCGCCGCCGGTAGTGCGGCGATGGCCTCGACCGTCGAGCGCACGCCCGGGCGCACCGCATCGTCACGGCCCTCGAGATCCACCGCCACCTGTCGGCGTACCCCTGACGTGGCGGCGGCGGTCACCCGCTCGGCAGCAGCGTCGGACGAACCGACCAAGGCGCGCAGGGTGAGTGCGCGCCGCAGGTAGAGGTGGGCGTCGTGCTCGTGGGTGAAGCCGATGCCACCCAGCACCTGGATGCAGGACTTGGCCACCGCGACCGCGCCGTCGAAGCAGGTCGTCTGCGCGACGTCGGCAGCGAACTCCCACTGCTCGTCATCGCCGGCATCCGCAGCGCTCGCGGCGTCCCAGGCCGCGGCGGTCACGGACTCCGCCGTCTCCAGCATCTCCGCGCACAGGTGCTTGATCGCCTGGAAGGCGCCGATCTTCTGGCCGAACTGTTCACGGACCTTTGCGTAGTCGACCGCGGTCTCCAGGCACCAGCGCGCGACACCCGCAGCCTCGGCCGCTGCGAGCGTGATCGCCAGCCGGCGGCGCCGGCCATCGACGGCAGGGGACGCAGACGCTCCCTGCACCCGCGCGTGACGGGAGCTCAGGTCGATGCCCAGCTCTGCGACGACCTCACCCTCCGCCAGGAGCAGGAGTTCGGTGGCCGCCCCGCCGTCCCAGACGACGCCACCGGCATGCACCTGGACGCCGTACCGCCCGGGCCGTTGCGTGAGCAACGCACCGAGAGTCGAGCCCAGCAGGCCGCCGGGCACGAGCTCGTGGGCGCAGGCCTCGAGCGCGACCGCCTGGTCGAGGATCGTGCCTCCACCACCCCCGGCCGACTCCGGCAGCGCGATGGTGGGGACGCCCATCTCGTCGGCAGCGGCACGGAGGTCCGCGAAGTCGGCCTCGACGTCGCCCTCGGCGGACCGCACCGCGGCGATCGCGGACAGGCTCGCGGCCCACTTGCGCAGGCTGTCCGCGAGCTCGACCTGCTCGTCGGTGATGCCGATCGACATTGATGTTCTCCCGCCGGTACGAAAACTAGAACGCGTTCTAATCCTACTAGAGTGGGGGCGTGACCGACACCATGCCGTCCGGCCTGCTCGACCTCGCCCGCGCCGCGAAGGGCTTCATGCCCGAGGACGAGGGCGCACTGCTGCACCGGATCGCGCTGGAGCGTCTCCCTCACGGCCCCGGCCTCGAGGTCGGCACCTACTGCGGGAAGTCCGGCATCTACCTCGGCGCCGCCGCCCAGCAGGTCACCCGCAGGACCGGCACGACCGCGGTCGTGTTCACCGTCGACCACCACCGCGGCTCCGAGGAGAACCAGGCCGGCTGGGAGCACCACGACAGCAGCGTGGTCGATCCCGAGTTCGGCCTGATGGACACCCTCGGTCAGTTCCGCAAGAACATCGCGCGAGCCGGGCTGGAGGAGCACGTGATCGCCGTCGTCGGGCAGTCGACCACCGTGGCTGCCCACTGGCACACGCCACTCTCCCTGCTCTTCATCGACGGCGGACACGGCGAGGAGCCGGCCCGCCACGACTTCGAGGGCTGGGCACACTGGGTCGACACCGGCGGCTACCTCGCCATCCACGACGTCTTCCCCGACCCCGTCGACGGCGGACGCCCGCCCTACGAGCAGATCTACCTGCCCGCCCTTGCGAGCGGCCAGTTCACCGAGGTCGCCGTCACCGGCTCCCTGCGCGTCCTGCAGCGCACCTCAGGCGCGGCCGGGGACCCGCTCGCCTGACAGAGCATCAGTCGCCTCGCACCCACATTCGAGGGCGATCTCCGCGAAGTGCGGCGCCAGCGAGGTGCCGCGCATGATCCCCGAGCCCGGCGTCGCGTGGCCGTAGGTCTCCCCCAGCGCATCGGCGGCCAGCAGCACCGCAGCCGCGGTGTACGTCGTGTGCTCGTGGGGCCAGTGCACGTCCCGCGGCTCGTCTGCCGGCGCCGGCCGCGTCGGGTCGGCGTACACCCAACCTGTCCAGTAGCGGCCGTCGTCCTCACGCAGGTGTTGCATGTCGGTCAGCAGCGACAGGGCGCGGCGGCTCGAGTCCGGGTCGCCGAGCACGTCGAGCGCCATCGCGAGCTCACAGGTCTCCGCGCCCGTCACCCACGGATTGGTGTCGACGCAGTGGATGCCGAGGCCAGGGACGACGAAGTCGTCCCAACGGCGGGCCAGCAGGTCCCGACCAGCGTCACCGCGCACGGCGCCGCCGAGGACCGGGTAGTACCAGTCCATCGAGTAGGTCGACTTGTCCTCGAACAGGTCCGCATGGGAGCGAATCGCGTGACCGAGGCGCCCGCCGGCGAGCTCCCACTCGGGCTGCGGGTCGTCCATCAGGACGGCCAACGCAACGCCGGCGCGCAGCGACTGGTAGATCGAGGAGTTGCCGGTCAGCAGGCAGAAGTCGTCGACCGGGGTCCAGCGGATGCCGCCGAAGGAGGTCTGCAGCGAGACCACGAAGTCGAGACCGGCGCGAACGGAGGGCCAGTAGCGCTGCACGAAGCGGATGTCGCGGCGCACCAGCCAGTGGTGCCACAGGCCCACGGCGAAGTACGCCGACATGTTGACCTCACCACGCTCGTCGTCGGCGGCGCCGCCCACGATCTTCATCGGCCAGGAGCCGTCCGCGCGCTGCATCGTCGGGATCCAGGCATAGGCGCGCTCAGCGGCCTCGACCTGCCCGCCGACCAGCATCGCCATGGCGGCCTCGACGTGGTTCCAGATGTCGACGTGCTCGCCCGTCGTCCAGGGCACGGCACCCCACGGCTCCTGCATCGCCGCGATCGCCGCCGCGGTGTCGGCGACCTGCTGCGCCGACAACACGCCGTCGACGTAGGGCAGCCGGCTCAGCGGAACCTCGGGCGTCGTGTCCCGAGTCGACTGGCTCACGCCGCCTCCGGCTTGCGGAAGTAGAGCACCATCGACTTGCCGATGGTCGGGTCGAGCACCTTGCCGGCCCACTGCAGGGCCTTGGGCTGCTTCATGATCTCCCAGACCAGCAGCTTGTGATAGGCCTTCGCGAGCGGGTGGTTGTCGTTCTCGACGCCCACGGCGCACTTGATCCACCAGTAGGGCGCGTGCAGTCCGTGGGTGTAGCTCTTGCCCTCGAAGAGCATCGCCTCGCCCGGCGTACCGTCGTTGAAGCGACCGCCCTTGGTGACCTTGTCCACCAGCTCGTGGTCGGTGTAGATCCGGATGTGGCCGCCCTCGGCATTGTGATAGTCGGCCGACAGGCGCCAGTTGATGACCTCGGGCAGCCACCGGGGGACGGTGACGGCGAGAGTGCCACCGGGCCGCAGGACCCGGATCAGCTCGCGGATCGCGGCGACGTCGTCGTGGATGTGCTCGAGGACCTCCGAGCACACGATGCGGTCGAACTCGCCGTCCGCGAACGGGAGCGCCAGCGCGTCGCCCTGCTTCACGTCGGCCTCGGCGCCCTCGGGCACCTCGCCGGCCTCCTTCATGGCGACGAAGAGGTTGCGGACGCCCTCGAGCTCCTCGGCATCGAGGTCGAACGCGATCACGTCGGCGCCGCGGCGGTACATCTCGAAGCTGTGGCGTCCGGCGCCAGCGCCCATGTCGAGGACGCGGTCGCCGGCCTTGAGACCGAGCCGGTCGAAGTCAACAGTCAGCATGTCAGTTCTCCTTGGCCGAACGCTCGGCCTGGTATTCGGTGATCACGTCTTCGAGGACGGCGGCGGTGCTCGCCGCGACGGCGCTCCAGCTGAAGAGCTCCTTGACCCGACGGCGGCCAGCGGCGCCCATCTCGGCACGGCGTTCCGGGTCGTCCAGCAGGGCCGCCACGGCCGCGGTCAGCTCGCCGACATCGCCCGGCTCGACCACGTCGGCGCACAGGCCGTCGGGGCCGACGACCTCAGGGATCGCACCTGCCCGGGACACGACCAACGGCGTCTCGCACGCCATCAGCTCCGCTGTCGGCAGGGAGAAGCCCTCGTAGAGGGACGGGACACAGGCCAGCTCGGCCGAGCCCATCAGCGCGACGAGCTCGTCGTCGGTCAGCCCGTTGGCGAAGGACACCCGGTCGGCGATGCCGAGCTTGTCGATCAGCTTCTCGGTGACACCGCCCTCCTTGGGACGGGTGACGAGCACCAGCTCGAGGTCGCGCTCGACGACGAGCTTGGCAAAGGCCTCGAGCAGAACTGAGATGCCCTTGAGGGGCGCGTCGGCGCTGGCCATCGCGAGGATCCGGCCGGGCACTCGCGGCTGGGTCGGCGGGACGAAACGGTCGTCGACGCCGAGCAGGATGGTCTCGATCCGGGCGGGGTCGACCTTGAACTCGCGGACGACGTCACGCTTCGACGACTCGGACGGAACGATCACCCGGCGCAGCTGGGGTGCCGTCCTCTTCTGCTGGGTCAGGAAGGAGTACCACCGCCAGACACCGATCTTGGGCAGCTCGAACCGGATCTTCGAGCCGACCTTGCGCTTGGCCCACACGGCGGCAGCCAGCTCGATGCGGCGGTCCATGGTGATCGGGTGGTGGATGGTCGCCGCCAGGGGCAGCCCGACCTTGGCCGGGTCCTCGATGCCGAGCAACGGCGTCGCGAGGGTCTGGTTGTCGAAGACGATGTCGAAGTCGTCGCGCCGGTCCTTGAGGACCTTGACGACGCGCTTGCTGAAGGTGAGCGGCTCCGGGAAGGCACCGCTGCGCATGGTGAGCCACTCCTCGACGTCGATCAGATCGCGGTATTCGCTCGGCCGCGGGTTCCGGAACTCGTCGCCGGGACGGTAGAGGTCGAGGCTCGGGACCTTGGTCAGCGTGACGCCTTCGTCGAGCTCGGGATAGGGCTGGCCGGAGAACACCTCAACGGTGTGGCCGAGCGCGACGAGCTCGCGCGTCAGGCGCCGAATGTAGATCCCCTGCCCGCCGACATGTGGCTTGCTGCGATAGGACAGCATTGCGATCCGCACTGGTCTTCTCCCCTTGGCCCAGCTCCGGGGAGCATTGCCCATCAAAATTGAAACGTGTTCCTATTATGCGCTACCTGCAAGTAGCCTATCCAGTGGGTCCACAACCCACCGACTCGTCACAGCCAAGGGGGAAATTGGTGACCATCGCGAACCCGTCCACGTCCGACGATCTCGGATCGGCCGCACAACGGGAGCGTCGCAAGCGAATCCTGGACGCCACCTACGAGCTCGCCCGGGACGGCGGCTTCGACGCCGTCCAGATGCGTGCGGTCGCCGAGAAGGCCGACGTCGCGCTCGGCACGCTCTATCGGTACTTCCCGTCCAAGATCCACCTGCTGGTCTCCGCCCTCGGTCGTCAGTTCGCCGACGCAGCGGAGCGACTCAACGCCCGCGACATCCCGGGCGACACCCAGGCAGAGCGCGTCCTCTACGTCCTCAAGCGGATGGCCCGCGGCATGCAGGGTGACCCGAAGCTGACCGAGGCGCTCACCCGAGCCTTCATGTTCGCCGACAGCAGTGTCAGCGAGGAGATCGACGTCGTCGGGATGTCGATGAGCACCATCGTCACCCACGCCATGCACGGCGGCGTACCCGACGAAGACGCCCTGGGTGAGAACGACGTGACGATCGCCCGCGTCATCGGAGACGTCTGGCTCTCCGCCCTCGTCGCCTGGGTGACCGGCCGCTCGACGGCGAGCGAGACGGCCGCTCACATGGAGAAGGCCGTCTCGCTCATCCTGCGGGACTGAGTCCTAGGCCCCGAACGCGTGGGTGGAGGTCACGCCGCCGTCCACCGCGATCTCGGCGCCATTGATGTACGACGACTCATCGCTGGCCAAGAAGACGTAGACCGGCGCGATGTCCTCGGGCAGTCCGACCCGACGCAGCGGGACCTTGCTCGCGCCGAACTCCATCGCCACGTCACCGCCGTGCACGCGGGTCATCGGGGTGTCGATCATGCCGGGGTGCACCGAGTTGACCCGGATCCCCTTGGGACCGAGCTCCATCGCCGCGCACTTCGTCATCCCGCGGATCGCCCACTTGGTGGCGGCGTACGCCGTGCAGGACGGCATGCCGGCCAGGCCCTCGACCGACGACGCGTTGATGATCGAGCCGCCACCGTTCTTGCGCATGGTGCGGGTCACCGCCTGCATGCCGAGGAACACGCCGAGCTGGTTGATCCGCCAGAGCAGCTCGACCTCGTCGGCCGGCATCCGCTCGATGTCGCCGAAGCGCAGGATCCCGGCATTGTTGGCGAGCACGTTGACCGGTCCGAACCGGGTGTTCGTGTCCTCGACCAACGCGGCCCACGAGTCGGCATCGCTCACGTCGTGCCGGGCGAAGTGTGCAGCACCGCCGAGCTCGGCAGCGAGCGCGCTCCCCTGCTCCTCCGCGACGTCGGCGATCACGACGCGGGCACCCTCGGCGACGAAGGATCGGGCGATCTCGGCGCCCTGGCCCATGGCGGCGCCGGTGACGATCGCGATCTTGTTGTTCAGCCGCCCTGTTGATTCGGTCATGCTCACACCGTCAGTCTCATGATCGAGTCGGCCGCGAAGCCGACCTGGGGGTCACGGTCGGCGAAGAAGCCACCGAGTTGTTTGTCGAGGTCGTCGGCCGTCCAGACCTCGGAGGTCGCATCGAACCGCTCCTCCACGACCGGTGCGGCGACGACCGCCACCATCCCGCCGTACACGACCATCACCTGGCCGGTGATCCGCTCAGCAGCAGGCGAGGCGAGGTAGGCGACGAGCGGCGCGACATGCTCGGGCGAGTAGGGATCGACGGTCTTGCCGGACTCGTCCTCGCCGAAGACGGCAGCCGTCATCGCCGTCCGCGCACGGGGGCAGATCGCGTTGGCGCGTACGCCGATCCGGGAAAGCCCGCGAGCGCTGGACAGCGTCAACGCGGCGATGCCCGCCTTCGCGGCGGCGTAGTTGGCCTGGCCGGGCGAGCCACCGAGGAACGCCTCGGAGGCGGTGTTG
>JASLDK010000306.1 GCA_030145945.1 Nocardioides sp. | reverse complement strand
GCTGGCACCCCTGGCCCTGCCCGACGAGGGCTGACCACGGCTTCCTAGACTGCAGCCGTGTCTCTCGCTGCCGAACCCGCTGTCGAGATCGATGGACTGGTGATGCGGTACGGCGACACGACGGCCGTCGACGGGCTGTCGCTCAGCGTCGATCGCGGCACGATCACTGCTGTCCTGGGCCCCAACGGCGCCGGGAAGACCACGACCCTGGAGACCTGCGAGGGGTATCGCCGCGCGCAGGCAGGGACCGTCCGGGTGCTCGGACTCGATCCGATCCGGCAACGTAGCGACCTGCTGCCGCGCATCGGTGTGATGCTGCAGTCGGGTGGCGCCTGGAGCGGTGCCCGGGCCGACGAGATGCTGCGCCACTTCGCCCGCCTGCACGCGCACCCGCAGGACGTCGGCCTGTTGATGGAGCGGCTTGCACTGCACGAGTGCGGACGTACGCCGTACCGCCGTCTCTCCGGCGGTCAGCAGCAACGACTCGGCCTCGCCCTCGCTCTCGTCGGACGACCCGAGCTGGTCTTCATCGACGAACCCACCGCGGGGATGGACCCGCAGATCCGGCGGGCGGTCTGGGAGTTGCTCGAGGAGCTGCGCACCGACGGGGTGACGGTCGTGCTGACCACGCACTACCTCGAGGAGGCCGAGCGTCTGGCCGATCGCGTGCACATCATCGACCGAGGCAAGCTGGTCGCCAGCGGCACGCCGCTCGAGCTGACCCGGGGCGGGACCGTCGCCACCATCCGGATCGTCGTCACCCAGCCGTTCCCCGCCGGCGCGCCGCAGGAGCTCGCTCGAGCCCTCGGCAACGGCACCGAACTCACCGTCCTCGATCCGCTCAGCCTGCAGTTGTCGGGCCCTGCGGACAGCAACACGCTCGCGACCGTCGCGTCCTGGTGCGCAACCCACGACGTCCTCCCCGAGTCGCTCTCGCTCGGTCAACGCAACCTCGAGGACGTGTTCCTCGAACTCACCGGCCGGGAGTCCCTGTGAACCGCCAGGCGAAGACGTTCACTCCTGCTCCCGGCGCCGCACCCGTCGCACGCCAACTCCTCACCCAGGCCGGCATGGAGGCGCGGCTGATGCTGCGCAACGGCGAGCAACTGCTCCTCGCCGTGGTGATCCCGGTGATCGTGCTGTTCGGCGCGGTCCGGGGCGCTGAGAAGGTCGGGCTGAATCTCGACGGCCGGCCGATCGACGTCTTCACGCCCGGCGTGCTCGCTCTCGCGATCATGTCGACGGCCTTCACCTCGCTCGCGATCGCAACCGGTTTCGAACGCAGGTACGGCGTCCTCAAACGCCTCGGCACCGCTCCCCTGTCCCGGACCACGCTGCTCGGGGGCAAGGTGCTGGCGCTCCTGCTGGTCGAGGTGTTCCAGTTCGTGGTGATCGGGGGCGTCGGCCTGGCGCTCGGCTGGTCGGGTCCGGACGGTGTCGTCGGCGTGGTTGCGCTGGTCCTGGCTGCGCTGTTCGGAACCGCTGCCTTCGCCTCGCTGGGCATGCTGCTTGCCGGTTCGTTGCGCGCGGAGGCCACCCTCGCGGCTGCCAACCTCGTCTATCTGTTGCTGCTGGCCGGCGGTGCCGTCGTCCTGCCCGCCAGCGAGTACGGCGGTCTCGGCGACGTCGTGCGCTGGCTGCCCTCAGGTGCCCTCGGCGAGGCCGTCCGTTCCGCCTGCGACGGTGCGTTCGCCGTCCGCGATCTCGTCGTCCTGCTCGGTTGGGCCGCGGTCGGATCCGCGCTGACCGCCCGAACCTTCAACTGGGAGTGACCGTGACCACCGCCACCCGCCTGACCGACGTACGGCGAGCGCTCGAAACCAGACTCGTTCCGCTGGCGTGGGCCAACCTGATCGCCAACATCGGGATCGTCGTCACTGGCGGCGCTGTCCGACTGACCGGCTCCGGCCTCGGCTGCCCGACCTGGCCGAAGTGCACCGAGGACTCGCTCACGACCCACGGCGCCCTCGGCATCCACGGTGTCATCGAGTTCGGCAACCGGCTGCTGACCTACGTCCTGCTGGTGATCGCGGTCGCCTTCGTGGTCGCCGCCTGGCGGCGGACCGACCGGGTCCGCGCCCTCGGGTTCGTCATCCTGGCCGGCATTCCGGCCCAGGCGGTGGTGGGTGGCATCACGGTCCTCACCGACCTCAACCCGTGGATCGTCTCGGCTCACCTGCTCGTCTCGATGGCGATCGTCGGCGTGTGCGTCGTGGTGCTCGACGACCTGACGGGCCCGAGCCGTCCGGAGGCGTCGGCGGCTTCCTACCGCCTGGCCGTGGCGACCTTCGCGGCGGGCTGGTTCGTGTTGTGGCTCGGCACGGTCGTCACCGGCTCCGGTCCCCACTCGGGCGACCTCGACTCCCGGCGTACCGGCCTGAATCCGGAGATCGTCTCCCACATCCACGGCATCTCCGTCGGCGTCCTGCTCGCCCTCACGATCGGGCTGGCCGTGTCGTCGCGACGTCGCGGCGAGTCCGCGCTGGCACTGTTCGCGACCGGTCTCGTCGCGGTCGAGCTCGCCCAGGGCCTGCTCGGCTACGTCCAGTTCTTCACCGACCTGCCCGAGATCCTCGTCGGCACCCACATGCTCGGCGCCGGTCTGGTCGCCGCCGGCCTCGCCCGGGTCCTCGTCACCACCCAGCTGCGGGACTGACACCGCCCGCGCTCGCGCCGCCGGTCATCGAGATTTGCCGGTCGTCGCTGGAAGCGTTGCCGACGGAGCGTAGGGAGCGAGGCACGAGCGACCGGAGCGGAGGCGGCGAGCTTTCAGCGAGCCGGCCGTCTTGCCGCCAAGGAAGCCGGGCCCCCTACGGCGGCCAACCGCGCGCGCGGCAGCATGGCGCGAGGAACGAGCGACACGCTCGCGCCATCCCAGCTAGTGCAGCAGCGGGTCGATCGCGACAGCGACGAACAGCAGCGACAGGTAGAGGTTCGAGGAGTGGAAGAGCCTCATCGGCTGCAGGAGGCTCAGCTCGTCGGACATCTTCGCCCGGCGGTGCAGGCCGTGCGCCTGGACCAGGAAGACCGCACCCAGCACGGCCGCGGCGATCGGGTAGACCGGGCCGGTGTCGGCGACGGGCCACAGCACGAGTGACGTGGCGACCATGACCCAGCTGTAGACGACGATCTGGAAGGCCACTGACCGGGCGGACTTCACGACCGGCAGCATCGGGACGTCGACCTGCGCGTAGTCCTCGCGGTAGCGCAGGGCCAGCGCCCAGGTGTGCGGAGGCGTCCAGAAGAAGACCACCAGGAAGAGCACGATCGGCACCCACGACAGCTCGCCGGTCACAGCCGTCCAGCCGATCAGAGCGGGGAAGCAGCCGGCGATACCGCCCCAGACGATGTTCTGGGTGGTCCGACGCTTGAGCAGCATCGTGTAGATGAACACGTAGAACGCGTTGGCGCTCACCGAGAGACGGCCGAGAGCGGGTTGACCCACGCCCACAGGATCACCGTCGAGAGCACGCCGAGGACCACGCCGAAGACCAGCGCCGCTCCCGGGGAGACGATGTGGCGAGGCAGGGCCCGCCGGCGGGTACGCCGCATCTGCTCGTCGATGTCGCGGTCGTAGACGCAGTTGAACACCGACGCCGAACCGGCGGAGAAGGTACCGCCGACGACGGTGGCGGCGACCAGGCCCAGCGAGGGCACGCCACGAGCGGCGAAGAACATGACCGGCACGGTGGTCAGCAGCAGCAGTTCGATGACGCGCGGCTTGGTGAGTCCGACGTACGCCATGACCACGTCACGGAAGGTCGCCTTCTGCGGTCCCTCGTCCTCAGCCAGCAGATCGCGGCTGGTGGGGTCGACGTGGGTCACGGAGGTCCTTGGGAATGCGGAGGCTGAAGCGGTGCCGAGTGTATCGCGAGAGCGCCTGCGTCCGGGCACCGAGCCGATGTCAGGTGTGCCACCCCGCTCGGTAGGCTCGGAGACATGATCTCTGAGCTGGAGTGGACCGACCTCGACCGGAAGGCCGTCGACACGGCCCGCGTGCTGGCCATGGACGCCGTTCAGAAGGTCGGCAACGGCCACCCCGGCACGGCGATGAGCCTGGCGCCCGCGGCGTACCTCCTCTTCCAGAAGGTGATGCGGCACGACCCGGCCAACCCGTCGTGGACGGCGCGGGACCGCTTCGTCCTCAGCTGCGGCCACAGCTCGATCACCCTCTACACCCAGCTCTTCCTCGGCGGCTTCGGTCTGGAGCTGAGTGATCTCGAGAGCCTGCGCACCTGGGACTCCAAGACTCCCGGCCACCCGGAGTTCGGTCACACCGCCGGTGTCGAGGTCACGACCGGCCCGCTGGGCCAGGGCGTCGCCAACGCGGTCGGCATGGCGATGGCCGCGCGCCGCGAGCGCGGCCTGCTGGACCCGGCCGCCGACGGCGGTCCGTCGATCTTCGACCACCACATCTATGTCATCGCCTCCGACGGTGACCTCGAGGAGGGTGTGAGCGGCGAAGCCTCCTCGATCGCGGGCACCCAGGAGCTCGGCAACCTCACCGTGATCTACGACGCCAACCGGATCTCGATCGAGGGCGACACCCACATCGCGTTCAACGAGGATGTCGCCAAGCGCTACGAGGCCTACGGCTGGCACGTCCAGACCGTCGACTGGACGGGCAACGACCACTCCGACCTCGCCCACTACGAGGAGGACGTGCCGGCGCTGCACGCCGCCATCAAGTCCGCCGACGCCGTCACCGACAAGCCGTCGCTGATCGTCCTCAAGACAGTGATCGCGTGGCCCGCACCGAGCGCCCAGAACACCGAGGCCGCCCACGGCTCGGCACTCGGCGCCGACGAGGTCGCCGCCACGAAGACCGTCCTGGGCTTCGACCCGGAGAAGAACTTCGAGGAGCCGGCCGAGGTCCTCGAGCACACCCGCGGTCACGAGGCTCGCGGCAAGGCGTCGGCCGCCCAGTGGAACGAGCAGTACGACGCCTCGGCGGCCGCCAAACCCGAGGGCGCTGCCACGCTGCACCGACTCAA
>JASLDK010000286.1 GCA_030145945.1 Nocardioides sp. | reverse complement strand
CCTCGACGAAGGTCATGGACGGCGGTCTCAGAGGCCGGCCGCTGCAGCTGCCGCGTCAACGTCCGCATCGACGACGACCTCGGGCAGCTCGATGCCGTCGAGCGCGGTCGCGATGTCCTTGAGGCCGTGGCCGGTCACCGTGATGACGACCGTCTTGGCGGCGTAGGACTCCCCCGCCTCGAGCTCGGCGAGCAGGCCGGCGACGCCGGCCGCTGACGCGGGCTCCACGAACACGCCGTCGTGGGAGGCCAGCGCCTTCTGCGCCGCGAGGATCTGCCCGTCGGACACGGCCGCGAACCGGCCGTCCGACTCGTCGCGCGCTGCTTCAGCGAGCTTCCACGAAGCAGGGTTCCCGATCCGGATCGCCGTGGCGCGGGTCTCGGGGTCAGGGAACGGCTCACCCGTCACGAGTGGCGCCGCGCCCTCGGCCTGGAACCCGCGCATGACGGGCTTCTTGGTCGAGCGGCCGAGGTCGGCGTACTGGTTGTATCCGAGCCAGTAGGCCGAGATGTTGCCGGCGTTGCCGACCGGGAGCAGGTGGAAGTCGGGGGCGTCGCCGAGGAAGTCGACGATCTCGAAGGCGGCCGTCTTCTGCCCTTCGAGCCGGTGCGGGTTGACCGAGTTGACCAGCGCGACGGGGTACTTCCAAGCCATCTCGCGTGCCATCCGCAGACAGTCGTCGAAGTTGCCGCGGACCTGGATGACCAACGACCCGTGGACGACCGCCTGGGCCATCTTGCCCGCGGCAATCTTGCCCTCGGGCACGAGCACGATCGGAGTGACGCCGGCCTTCGCGGCATAGGCGGCCATCGACGCCGACGTGTTGCCGGTGGAGGCGCACACGACGGCCTTGGCGCCCTCATGGACGGCGACCGAGAGGGCAGCAGTCATTCCCCGATCCTTGAAGGAACCGGTCGGGTTGTTGCCCTCGACCTTGAGCCATACGTCGCCACCGGTGAGACCGGAGAGCCAGCCCGAGTGGACGAGCGGCGTACCGCCCTCGCGCAGCGTCACCGCCGGCGTGTCCTGCGGGATGTCGAGCAACTCGCGGTATTCCTCGATGACACCGCGCCACTGTCCGTTGGCCCGGCCTGAACCGTTGTCGCTGTTGCTCATGCTCACTCTTCGGTTGCTTCGACGCGCATCACGGATGTGACGTCACGGACGATCTCCATGCCCCGCAGATGCTCGACGGTCGCGGCCAGCGCCGCATCCGTCGCCTCGTGCGAGACCACGACGAGCTGGGCGTCGCTGCCCCGCCCCTCCTGGCGGACGGTCTGGATCGACACGCCCTGCTCGGCGAACGCCTGCGCGACCGCGGCGAGCACGCCCGCACGATCATCGACGTCGATCGCCACGTGGTAGCGCGTGCGGGTCTCCCCCATCGGCAGCACAGCGCGATCGGCGTACGCCGACTCACCGACGCCGCGAGTGCCCTGGCGGTGGTTGCGGGCGACCGTCACAAGGTCGCCCAGGACGGCACTCGCCGTCGGCGAACCACCCGCACCAGGGCCGTAGAACATCAGTTGGCCGGCGGCCTCCGACTCGACGAAGACCGCGTTGTAGGCCTCGCGGACACTGGCCAGCGGGTGCGACCTGGGGATCATCGCCGGGTGCACGCGGACACTGACCGCCTCGTCCCCCTGCTCGTCGGCACGCAACTCCGCAATGGCCAGGAGCTTGACGACGGAGTTCATGTCGCGAGCCGAGCGGACATCGCCGGCGGTGACGTCCGTGATGCCCTCACGGTGCACGTCGGCGGCCGTCACCCGGGTGTGGAAGGCGAGGCTGGCGAGGATGGCGGCCTTGGCAGCAGCGTCGAAGCCCTCCACGTCGGCAGTCGGGTCCGCCTCGGCGTACCCGAGGGCCTGGGCCTCCTCGAGCGCGTCACCGAAGCCGCTGCCCGCGGTGTCCATCTTGTCGAGGATGAAGTTGGTGGTGCCGTTGACGATGCCGAGCACCCGGGTCACCTTGTCACCGGCGAGGGACTCGCGCAGCGGACGCAGGATCGGGATCGCGCCCGCGACAGCGGCCTCGTAGTAGAGGTCGCGACCAGCCTTCTCCGCCGCCTCGAACAGCGTTGCCCCGTCCTCGGCGAGCAGCGCCTTGTTGGCCGTCACGACCGACGCGCCGTGCTCCAGCGCGGACAGGATCAGCGTGCGGGCGGGCTCGATCCCGCCGATCACCTCGATGACGACGTCGACGTCCTCACGAGCGACCAACGTCGCGGCGTCCGTCGTGAGCAGGTCCGCGGGTACGTCGATCTCACGGGGCGCGTCGAGGCGGCGTACGGCGACGCCGACCAGCTCGACGGGGGCCCCGACCCGGGCGGCCAGGTCGTCAGCCTGCTCACCGAGGAGGCGCACCACCTGCGACCCCACGGATCCGCATCCGAGCACGGCGACCTTGAGTGGACTGTTCACGGGTCGATCGTATCGGCGACGGTGGTCCGTCCTGTCAGGACCGGCAGATCGCGGACACCTTGCGGCCGATGGGGGCGCTATCGCAGCTTCGCGACGCGCCGGAGGTCGTCCGTGCCGACCCAGTCCGCGCCACGCTTCTTCAATGCGTTGAACAGGCGCGGCGACTCGACCCGGCGGGCCAGGACCCGCAGACCTGCCGACCTCGCCGCGCGAAGATGCGAGGTCGTTGCGGACCACGCCTCGACATTGAGCGAGTCGACGCAGCGGATCCGCTCGCCCTGCACCCGCACGGTTCGGCGGGCAACCTTGCGGGCAGCAGAGGCCCAGCCCCCACCACGCACCACGAGGCCGGTCTCGTACTCCGGGGCCAGTCGCTTGAGGGTGCACAGGGTGCGGACATCGCGAGCGCTGATGAAGATCAGGCTGGGATCGGTCACCAGTGCACGATCGGTGGCGACGATGCGGCGCAGCGCGCGGATCCCCAGCGGCTGCTGGATGTCCTGTTGCTGCACCACGTCGAGATCGGCCGCTGCGCGGACCATGTCGTCGAGAGTCGCGATGTGCGCACCCCCGCGACGCGACGTCTGATTCAACGCCCACGTGGCTGAGTGCTTGCGGAACCGACCCACCCGCCCGTTGATACGGAACGGCGAATCGTCGTGGTGCACGATGACGACGCCGTCACGCGTCATCTGCAGGTCGTACTCAACACCACACGCACCCGCCTCGGCCGCGGCCTGGATGGCGGGGATGGTGTTCTCGACGAACAACTTGCCGTGGATGCGGGAGAACCCGACGCCCGTCCCACGGTGCGCGAAGGTCATCACGCCGTCAAGGCACGCCTGACGCGCAGCGCTGACCTCCGCGGTCTGCTCGGAGCCTCCAGCACTCGCAGGCCCCGCTCCGATGGCGATGACGAGCAGCGCGACGAATGGCCCCGCCACTGCGCGAGGCACCGTGAATCTGCGCAAGAGTCCCCCCGAGGTACGCCGAGGGCACCGTGCCAACGGTCAGGCACAGACGTCCACAACCCCCTGCGCAGCGGTCATTCTGACCGACGGGCGCGACGAAGCCACCATCGCGGAGGCCTCGAGGCCAGCCGTTGACGGCCGATCTGGGGAGGGGCAAGCCTCACGTCCGCCTGGTGAAGCGGAGGTCACCATTGGCCAGGCGTTGGGTGAGGTACGTCGTGTCGTGGGCGCGGTGGTGATGGTGGGAGCAGAGACTCACTCCATCCTTGAGGTCGGTCTTCCCGCCTTGGGACCAGGGCTTCAGATGATGTGCTTCGGTCCAGGCCGCCGGGATCGTGCAGCCCTCAGCACGGCATCGCCGGTCGCGGAGCCGTATCGCTTTTCGTTGGGCCTTGGAGTAGAGGCGTTGGCTGCGGCCGAGGTCGAGGATCTCGCCCTTGCCGCCCAGGACGACGGGGATCAGGTTGGCCTGGCAGGCCAGCCGTCGGGCTTCGGTCGCGGAGATCCGGTCGTGGCCGTC
>JASLDK010000262.1 GCA_030145945.1 Nocardioides sp. | reverse complement strand
GAACACCTGGCGCGCGGTCCGCGCCGGCCTGCGGGTCGTCGAGGTGCCGATCGTGTTCACCGACCGCAGCCGGGGCAGCTCGAAGATGTCCAGCGCGATCGTCGCCGAGGCCCTGACCAGGGTCGTCGGCTGGCGGCTCGTCGGTGACGGCCGTCGAGTGCCGGAGCCCACCCGAGTGGCAGCATGAGTCCCGTGAGCGTCGACACCGGCGTCCGCCATCCACCACCCGTCGGAGCGCCCGTGCCCCCTGAACGCGCTCGGCCCGCCCGTCGCCGTACCGAACTGTGGGTGGTGGCCGCCGTCGTGGTGCTGGCCTGTGCCTCACGCATCCCGTCGCTGTTCGCGCCGGTCAGCCCCGACGAGGGCGGCTTCTTGATGGTCGGCTCGCAGTGGACGCGCGGTACGTCGCTCTACGGCAACTACTGGGTCGACCGCCCGCCGCTGCTGATCGCCATCCACGCCCTCGCCGTCGACCTCGGCGGAGCGTTGGCGCTGCGTCTGATCGGGATGGTCGCGGTCGCGGCTTCCGCGCTGCTGGCCTGGGCGTTGGGCCGTGCGGCCGTCGCAGGGCGCGGACTGCGTCACAGCACGCTGGTCTCCGTCGCGCCCGCGATCGTCGTGGCGATCTTCATGAGCACGCCGTTGTTCGGTGCCACGCGGGTCGACGGCGAGTTGCTGTCCGCACCCTTCGTGCTGGCCGGCATCGTCGCGCTGCTCCAGGCATTCCGCGCCCACCGGGCCCGGACGATCACGGGTTGGGCGTTCGCTTCAGGTGCGGCCGCCGTCGCGGCGGCGCTGGTGAAGCAGAACGCAGTGGACGTGGCCTTCTTCGCCGCAGCCATGGCGGTGCTGGGCCTTCGCCACACCCCACGACGAACGACGACGATGCTCGCACCCTTCGCTGCCGGAGCGATCACGACGCTGACGGCGGTGTTGGCGTGGGCATGGTCGAAGGGCACCACCCCGCTGGAACTGTGGGATGCCGTGGTGACCTTCCGGTTCCAGGCCGCGGCCGTCATCTCGGCATCGGCGACGTCCGCGACGTCGTCGCGGATGAGTGGCCTGTTGGACGCCTTCGCGGTCAGCCTGGCACCCGTCGTGCTGGTCGCCCTTGCCTGGTTCGTCCGCCGCGCCGGTGCTTCCCTGCCGCGGACGAGCGACGCCGTGCCGCGACAGGTCCCCGACCTGCGCTGGCCTGCGGTCACCCTTCTGGTCTGGGAGACGGTGTCCATCGCCATGGGCGGCAGCTACTGGCTGCACTACCTGCTGGTGCTCGTGCCGGGCCTGGCCGTGCTGACGGCCGCGGCACTGCAACGCCCCGTCCCGAAGCGCCCGTTCCTCGCGGTCCTGGCCACGGCACTCGTCTCCGCGATCGTGTCGGTCGCCGTCGCACCGAGCATCACGCCGGTCTTTGCCTCTGACGCGGTCGTGGCTCGCTACCTGCGCGACCACGGTGCGCCCGGTGACACCATGGTCGTCGCCTTCGGACATCCCAACATCGACTGGGACGCGAAGATGAGCAGCCCCTACTCCGAGCTGTGGAGCCTGCCGGTCCGGGTCCGTGACTCGAAGCTGCAGGAGCTCGATGCGGTGTTCCGCTCGCCGCAGGCGCCCCGCTGGGTCGTGGTCAGTGGTCCGAGCCTGGCGACCTGGGGGGTCGACGCGCAGGCCGCTGACGCGACCCTGCGCTCGGCGTACCACCCCGTGACATCGATCAACCCCTACGTCATCTGGGAACGGAACGCGACGAGCTGATCAGCGGAGTCCGGCGCAGGGCTGGCTCACGGGAGACCGGGCAGGGTGACGGTGAATGCCGCCCCGCCCAGCTCGGAGTCGGTCACCACGACGGTGCCGCCGAGTGCAGCCACGATCTGCGCGACGATCGCGAGCCCCAGCCCGGAGCCGCCGGTGTCGCGGGTACGGGCGTCGTCGAGTCGGGTGAACCGCTCGAAGATCCGCTCGCGGTCGTCGGCGAGGACCCCGTCGCCGTCGTCCTCGACGACCAGCTCCACCGTGCCTGCGGGTGTCTCGTCGACGCGGACGCGCACCGAGGAGGCCGCGTGGCGAGCCGCATTCGCGAGCAGGTTCGTCACCACCTGGTGCAGAAGGACCGGGTCGCCGAGGGTCTGACCGGCGCTGATCCGCGAACGGTCGAAGTGCACGGACGTGTGGGCGCGACGGAGCCGGTCGACCTCGTGCAACGCGATGTCGTCGAGGTCGACCGGCTGCACCTGGATGGGGGCATGGTCGTCGAGACGCGCGAGGACCAACAAGGCGGTGACCAGGTCCTCCATCCGCGACTCCTCGATCGCGACGGAGTCGGCGAGCTCGGTGACGGTGGTCGTCTCCGGATGGCGCCGTGCCAACTCGACGACCTGACGGACGATGGCGAGCGGCGTCCGCAACTCGTGGGAGGCGTCGGAGATGAACTGCCGCTGCTGCCGCTGTGCGGCACTGATCCGGTCCAGCATCTCGTTGAGGGTGCTGGCCAACAGCGGGATCTCGTCCTTGCCCGGGGGCACGGCGAGGCGGCGATCGAGCCGCTCGCTGGTGATCGTCGCCGCGTCGCTGCGCATCACCTCGACGGGGCGCAACGCACGACCGATGGCGAGCCAGACGACGCCGGCGAGCAGCAGCAGCCCGATGGGCGCGGTGACCGCGAGCATCTCGGCCGTCGCCGTGGTCGCCCGGTCGACCTCCTCGTCGGAGAGACCCACGACCACCAACTCGCCGGTGTCGGCATGCTGCGCCACCACGACATAGGAGTCCGTGAGCGGGGTGACGGTGACGCCGGTCCAGGAACCAGAGGTGGTTCGGATCGGGGCCTGGACCTTCGGATGGTCCGTGGCCAGCAACGATCCGTCCGCGCCGACGACCTGGAGGATCACGTCGCGCTTGCTGGAGACCACGACCTGATCGGGCGTCTCGCCCGCCTTCAGCTGTGCCGTGATGTTGGCGGCCTCCTGGCCGGCAGAGGCAGTCAGGGACTTCTCCAGATTGAGGTGCAGACCCTGCACGAAGAGCACGGACCCCAGTGCGGCCCCCAGCGCACCGACGATGACGGCGGCCAACGTCACCCGCAGCCGGACGGAGGTCACTGCTCGCCTCGCAACCGGTAGCCGCTGCCGCGGACGGTCTCGATCATCTCGGTGGGGAAGGGGCGATCGACCTTGCGGCGCAGCCGCCCGACGTAGACCTCGGTGATGTTGGGGTCGCCGTCGAAGTCGAAGCCCCACACCCCGTTGAGGAGTTGTTGCTTGGTGACCACCGTGCCGCGGTTGCGCAGCAGGAGTTCGAGGACGGCGAACTCACGCGCAGTCACCTCGATCCGCTGTCCCGCGCGGGTGACGGTGCGATTGGCGGGATCGAGCTCGAGGTCGCCCGCCGACATGGTGACCGGTCGTTCGGAGACGTTGCGGCGTGCCAGCGAGCGCAGTCGAGCGACCAGGACGTCGAAGGAGAAGGGCTTCGTCACGTAGTCGTCGGCGCCGGCGTCGAGCCCGTTGACCATGTCGCGGTCGGCGTCGCGGGCAGTGAGCATCAGCACCGGCGTCCAGTCCTCACGGGCCCGGAGCCGACGGCACACCTCGTCGCCCTGGATCACCGGCAGCATCAGGTCGAGCACGATCACGTCGTACTCGTTCTCCTCCGCCAGCCACAGGCCGTCGGTGCCGTCGTGGGCGATGTCGACGGCATGTCCCTCGGCACGCAGGTTGTCGGCGAGAGCAGTTGCGAGGCGTACCTCGTCCTCGACCACCAACACGCGCATGGGGACATTCAACCGCCCGGACGCGCCAGGACAGACCTGACACGTCCGAGCGGTCGAGGATCAGATGTCGTTGGCGAGGATGTTGTCGATGTTGCGCTCGGCCAACGCGGTGATCGTGACGAACGGGTTGACCGTCGTGTTGCCGGGTATCAGCGAGCCGTCGATGACGTAGAGCCCGGAGTATCCGTGCAGTCGACCGTAGTTGTCGGTGGCCTTGTTGAGGACCACGCCGCCGAGCGGGTGATAGGTCAGGCCGTCCTGCCAGACCTTGTAGCCGCCGAAGAGGTCGGTGCGATAGATCGTCCCCTCCTTGGAGTTGATCTTGTCGAAGATGGTCTTGGCCATGTTGATCGAGTCCTGCTTCCAGGACTTCTGCCAGGACAGGTCGACCTTGCCGGTGGCGGCGTTCCAGCTGAACTCCGCGCGGCGCGTGGTCCTGGTGATCGACAGGTAGAGCGAGGCGTAGGTCTCGATGCCGGTCGGCAGGGGAGCGACCTCGGCGAAGGCCCCGCCGGCGTCCCAGTTGTCGATGCCCGAGCAGGGGATCGTCGACTGGAGTTTGCCGGTGTCATCCCACATGTGGTTGGCGCGCCCGCACATCACGTTGCCGTTGTCGCCCCAGGTCTTGCCGACCTCGTCGTTCAGGTTCGGGAGTACGCCGGTCGCCTTGAGCTTGACGAGCAACTTGCTGGTGCCGACGCTCCCGGCCGCGAAGAAGACCTTGGCGGCGGTGACGGTCTTGGTGGCAACGACGTCGCCGTTGGTGTTGATCTGCTCGATGCTCACCGTGTATCCGCCGCCGCTGATGGGAGCCACCGAAGTGACTCGGTGGAGTGGCGAGACGTTGACGTTGCCGGTGGCGAGGGCCTGCGCGAGGTAGGTCTTGACCAGCGACTTCTTGCCGTAGTCGTTGCCGTACATGACCTGTCCGTCGAGGGCGGAGCGCGGGACGGTGCCGGCCTGCTCGGCCTTCATGTAGTTCCAGTCGTAGACGTCGGGAACGAAGGTCCACGCGAATCCGGAGCGCTGGGCGTGCCAGCGCCCGACACGGGCGTAGCGGTAGCAGGCGGCGGTCTCGAACCAGGCCGGGTCGATCTGCCCGACGCCGAGGGCGGCATTGGCGCGCGGGTAGTAGGTGTCGTACATCTCCGCCGCGTCGACCGACGGCAGGATCGAATTGAACCGAGACTGCTTGGGCGTCACGGCCATGCCGCCGTTGACCAACGAGCCACCCCCGACGCCGCGGCCCTGGTAGACGGTGATCCCGGCGAAGTCCTCGGCGTCCAGAACGCCGGTGTAGCAAGGGATGTCGGAGTCGATCGGGAATCCGAAGAAGTTGCTGACCGGGGCCTTCGACTTGGTGCGCAGCCAGTAGGCGCGCTTGTCGGGCGCGGTCACCTTCGGGAAGATCTTGCCGTCCGATCCGGGGGTGTCCCACGACATCCCCATCTCGACCATCTCGACGTGGATGCCTGCCTGGGCGAGTCGTAGGGCGGCCACTGCGCCGCCGTACCCGGTCCCGATGACGAGTGCCGGGACCTGCGCGCCGTTGCCGATGGCGGCGGCCGATGCGGTCGGGGCGGTGGCGGCGCCGAGGCCGATGGACGCGGCGCCGACGGCGACGCCGGAGCCGGCGAGGAAGCCGCGGCGAGAGACTCCGGAGGAGCGGGGGGACGAGGTGGAACGGGGGCTGTGCGACATGTGACCTCCATCACAAGCGATAGGAACCAGAACGTGTTCTATCGGTTGCGGAGAGGGTTTGTCACTAGTTTGCGGCGATGATTTGAGATGGTTCGTAAATTTGGTGAGGGCGACGACGAACGGGGTGCTCCCTGCGACCGCCCCGGTGACGGTCGCAGGGCCCCGGTGCCGGGGAGGGTCAGAAGCCCACGGTCAGGCAGGCGAGGCGCGCGCCGGCGGTCCCGGCGCTGCCCGGGTCAGCGCTGGTGCCGTGCTCGTGCAGGATCACCGAGCCGGCACGCCGCTCCGGCGTGAACTGCCAGCGCACCATCGTCTGCGCGGAGCCGTTGCCCTGCTCATCGGTGGTGAAGTCGAGCCAGATCTCGTTGCGCGGGTTCGCGTACGCCGGGTCCGTGCTGGGCTGCACCGGGTCCACCACGTGCTGGAAGTGCGGGCCTGCAGCGGCGCCCGTCGCGCCACAGGCGTTGCGGTGCGCGTGGGAGCCGTATTCCGTGTTCGGCTTGAGGCCGCGGACGTGCAGGGTGATCACGGTGTTGCCTGCCCCGTTGGCGATCGCCTGGACACGGGCGCTCGCGCCGGCCGGGACGGCGCTCGAGTAGGCGATCAACGGGCCTTCGGCACGCACGCGTTGTGCGTCGGCGAGAGCGGGCGAGGACGCCAGCAGTGACAGTGCGGCGGCCGCGGACACGACGGCGAGGGGACGGGAATTCTTCACGATGTGCTCCACAGAGGGGTTGCTCGAATCTGACAACCTCTCTGTCGCGATCAGCGACGCGAACGGTTCACGGACGCGGGTGGGCCCTCGCGGCGCCCTCGGCCAGCAGGAACTGAGCTCCGGTGTACGTCGCCATCACGGCGGACTCCAGTCGGTCCGGCGGGTTGGGCAGGAGGAAGGTGCGTGCGCCGAGGATCGCGTCGGAGGTCAGGAAGAGTGCGCCGCCGGCGGCGGTGAGCAGACGTGCGTCCTTGGGGAGGTCCGGGTCGAGGTGCGAGGAGGCGGCGGCGACGCTGGCGAGCAGGGCCGAATAGCCCAGCAGGGTCGCGCCGAGACGGCGGTCTTTGCGTGCGGCGACGGCCGCCACGACGGGGCCGCTGGTGGCCCAGATGCCGGCAATGGCGCGCGCCTTCCTGGTCTTCGCCAGCGGCGTACGCCGGTCCCGCATCCGCCAGAAGCCCGACAGATAGGCGATGTGGCCCACGCCGAAGGACGTGGCCCCAGCCGCGAACGCCTTCTCGCCCTCGCCGAGCAGGAGCACGTCGCCACCCCAACCGCCGACCTGTGCGGCCAGGGTCGTCGTCCGCAACTTCGATCCGGCGGCGTTCGCGTCACCGGCCAGTGCGGATCCGAGGACGGGGAGGAGCAGCGGCTTGGTGACGAACCGGGCCCGATGAGCCCACGGCCTGCCCGATCCGGCGAGGGCCGTGTCGGTGGCGGCCAGGGCGGCGTAGGCGAGCTTGAGTCGAGTGGATCGGCGCACGCTCGGAATCTACTGGACCCCGACTGCGCGCGTGCCCGTTCGTCAGGCCGGTTCCTGGCCCGACCGCATCAGGTCCGGAAGCGGCGTTGCGGGCAGGTCCAGCTCAGCCATCGCGGCGGCATAGGCGCGATGCGCCCGCCGGGCCTCGCCGAAGCGACCGAGTCGCAGCATGGAACGGATCAGCAGCAGGTGGCACGGTTCGTCGTACTCGTCATCGGCCAACAGTGCGACGAGCCACGGCACGGCCCGCTCGGGCTCGTCGGCGCCGAGGCGCAGGGCGAGGCGGCGCCGCAACTCGCGGGCGAGGTGCGCGAGGTGCTCGCGCGGCTCCTCGGTCCATGGCTGGTCGCGGTCGTCGTCGAGGAAGTCGCCGGTGTAGGCGGCGGCCGCGGCCTGGAGGTTCGTCACCGCGTCGGGATGGTTGTCGTCCGCATCGCGAAGGGCCGCGCGGGCAGCGGCCTCGAAGCCGACCACGTCGACCTCGACCGCGTCGAGAACCAACCGCACGCTGGTGCGGTCCGCGACCAGGAACCGGTCGGATCCGTGCTCCTTGGCCGGATCGAGAACGGATCGCAGGGTCGACAGCACCACCGAGAGGCGGGCGCCGGTGCCGGACTGACCCGGCCACAACACCTCGCAGATCGCGTCCCGGCTGACGGGGCGACCTGCTCGGGCAGCCAACAGCTTGAGACAGTCGCGAGGCTTGCGAGACCCCCACGCGGAGACCGGGACCGGCTGCCCTGCGACCAGCACGGTGAAGGAGCCCAGTGCGCTGATCGCGACGGGTGGGACGCTGCGCAGACGGGCCGCGTGGCGGGCGCCGAGGATCCGGTCGGCGTCGTCGCGCACGCCCAGCTCCTGCAGCGTCCGACGCGCCGCATCCGCGCCGATCCGGTCACCGGTCAAGGTCGCGAGCAGCAGCCGGTTGTCGGCCATCCCGACCCGATGGCCCGCCTCCCGCCAGAGGCCGGAGGCCTCCCGGATCGGATCGATCGCGACCGGCTCGCAGGCCAGCCCCTGGAGTTCGAGGGCTTCGGCCATTCCCACCGCGTTGTGGCGCTTCCCGGCTTCCGCGGCGGCAGCGATGCCGAAGGTCCGTGCGGTGCCCGGGCGGCCGGCGAGCAACCCGATCCACCCCGATGCCAGGAGCGCCGCGACCTGGCCGAGCGCCGCCGGCACGTTGACCGCCCGCTGGGCGAGCGCCACCGCCGATTCGACGTCCTCGGTCGCCGTGGTGCGGGCGAGCCCTGCGAGAGCGTTGCCGATCACCTGGGCCTGGTCCGTCTGCTCGGCGGTCGCCACCGCCTCCCGATAGGCGGCCGCCGCCCGGGTCGCGTCGCCCCGGAGCCGATAGGCCTCGCCGAGCCCGTGCAATGCGACCGCCAACAACGGCGCCTGCACGCAGCGCGCCGACGCCTGGGCCGCCTTCAGATCGGCGATCGCCTCGTCCAGTCGGCCGAGGGCGAGCAACGACTCGGCGCGGTTGAAGGCCGCAATGCACCGCCCCGCACCGTCGGCAGGCCCCCAGATGTCGAGGGAGCGCTCGAGCCACACCAGCGCGGCGTCATACCTGCCCTCCTCGTTCTCGAGGGACCCGAGGTTGGTCAACAGTCGGCTCAGCAACATGGCGCCACCGGCGGCCTCGCCATACTTCAATGCCTGTTCGTACGCCGCGCGGCAGGCGGACCGGTCGCCCGCGTGCGCCGCCATCAACGCCGTCGCGATCCACGCGGACCCGTGGGGACGCGGGAGACCGGCCTGGTCGGCGTACCGGTGGGCGAGGTCCGCCTGCTCGGCTCCCGCTGCTGCCTCGCCGCGCCCCCACAGAGCGGACGCGATGCCAGCACACAGCTCGGCGCGGTCGCTCGGCGCCGCCTGCTCCAGGTCCGCGGCCCGCCGGAAGGTGGCGAGGGCGTCGTTGAACCGGCCGTTCGAGTGCAGGCCGCAGCCGATCCGCCAGGCCACTGCAGCGGGCAGCCCTCCGCCCTCGTCCGCCACGATCTCCGCCGCCCGGGCCAGGAGGCGGGCGTTGCTGGTCATGATGACCTCGTCGGTCCGTTCGAGGAGGACGGCGAGCACCGCAGCGCGATCGCCGCTGGCGACCGCCGCCCCCAGCGCCGATTCCATGGGGCGAGCGTAGGCCCGGGACCGGGGATGCGGGACCCGATCCGGCAGGTGGATTCTCGCTATGCCGGGATCTGCGCCAACTGGCTGCGCGACGGGCTGTAGGGCCGGATCAGCAGCCGCATGCCAGCATACTGTCGAGTGCGGTGCGCCTTCGGACCGTTACACGGACCGC
>JASLDK010000242.1 GCA_030145945.1 Nocardioides sp. | reverse complement strand
TCACGTCGACCCGGCAGAAAGTCGCCTCAGAGGTGCCACTTTCTGCCGGGTCGGTGCATTTCCGGGTGGGACTTGTGCCGGGGCGGCCCGTTTCCTGCGCTACTTTCTGCCGGGTCGGCGGACCTCAGGCGCCCGTGTAGTACTCGTCAGCCACGTCGAGTGCTGCGTCGAGGATGTCGAGCCCACGCTCGAGGTCTTCGCGGGTGGTCGTGCACGGCGGCGCGACATGGGTCCGGTTGAAGTGCACGAACGGCCACAGGCCGGCGTCCTTGCACGCGGCCGCGAAGCGCAGCATCGGCTCGGCGTCGGGACCGGCGGCGTTGAACGGCACGAGCGGTTCGCGGGTCTCTCGGTCGCGGACCAGCTCGATCGCCCAGAACATCCCGAGGCCGCGCACGTCACCGACGCACGGGTGCTTCGCAGCGATCTCGCGAAGGCGCGGGCCGATGACCTCATCACCCATGACGCGCACGTGGTCCAGCAGACCGTCCGACATCACCCGCATCGACGCGACCGCCGCCGCGCACGCCAGCGGATGCCCCGAATAGGTGAGTCCACCCGGGTAGGCCCGCTCGCGGAAGGTGTCGAAGACCGCCTCCGAGATGACCACGCCGCCCAGCGGCACATAGCCGGAGTTGACGCCCTTCGCGAAGGTGATCAGGTCGGGTACGACGTCCCAGTGGTCGATCGCGAACCATTCGCCGCAGCGGCCGAATCCCGCCATCACCTCGTCGGCGATGAGCACGATGCCGTGCCGGTCGCACAGCTCGCGTACGCCGGCGAGGTAGCCCGGCGGCGGCACGAGGATGCCGTTGGTGCCGACGACGGTCTCGAGGATGATCGCCGCGATCGTCGCGGGCCCCTCGACCATGATCGTGTCGGCGAGGTGCTGCAGCGCGCGGGTGCCCTCCTCGGCCTCCGAGGTGGAGTGGAAGGCCGACCGATAGGTGTAGGGACCCCAGAAGTGCACGGATCCGGGGATCGACGGCTCCGAGGGCCAGCGCCGCGGGTCGCCGGTCAGGGCGATCGCGCCGGCGGTGGCGCCGTGATAGCTGCGGTACGTCGAGAGCACCTTGTGCTTGCCGGTGTGCAGGCGCGCCATCCGGATGGCGTTCTCGTTGGCCTCGGCGCCGCCGTTGGTGAAGAACACGTGGTTCAGCGAGCCGGGGGCGCGCTCGGCGATCATCCGCGCGGCCTCGCCGCGCACGTCGTTGGCGAAGGCCGGCTGCACCATGCACAGGCGGGCGGCCTGCTCCTGGATCGCCTCGACGAGCACCGGGTGCTGGTAGCCCAGGTTGAGGTTGACCAGCTGCGAGGAGAAGTCGAGGTAGCGCTTGCCGTCGTAGTCCCAGAACGTCGAGCCCTCGCCCCCGGCGATCGGGAGCGGGCTGATCTTGTCCTGTGCGGACCACGAGTGGAAGACGTGGGCGCGGTCGTCGGCGACGACGGTCGCGGCCAGCGAGGCGGAGTCGAGAGACGTCGGGTCGAGGGATTCGGCGAGGCTCATCGCGATCACCGGTTCCGGGGGAAGCCGAGGTCGACGCTGGAGGTGGCCGGGTCGGGCCAACGCGAGGTCACGACCTTGGCGCGGGTGAAGAACGCCAACCCCTCGGGGCCGTACATGTGGTGCGAGCCGAAGAGCGAGTCCTTCCAACCGCCGAACGAGTGGTGCGCGACCGGCACAGGGATCGGCACGTTGACGCCGACCATGCCGACCTCGATGTCGCGCTCGAACTGGCGAGCGGCGCCACCGTCGCGGGTGAACAGGGCGACGCCGTTGGCGAACTGGTTGCGGTTGACCAGGGCGATCGCCTCGTCGAAGGTGTCGACCCGGACGACGGACAGCACCGGGCCGAAGATCTCGTCGCTGTAGACCGACATGTCCTCGGACACGTTGTCGATCAGTGAGGGGCCGAGGAAGAAGCCGGACTCCGGGAGCTCTGCGGCCCGGCCGTCGAGGACGACGGTGGCACCGGCAGCCGCGCCGGCATCGACGTACCCGGCCACACGATCGCGGTGCGCCTCGGTGATGAGAGGGCCCATCCCGGTGCCGGCCACGGTGCCGTCGCCGACCACGATGTCGTTGGCGCGGACCGTGATCTCCTTGATCAGCTGGTCGGCGACGTCGCCGACGGCGACGAGGACGGACACGGCCATGCAGCGCTCACCGGCGGAGCCGTACGCCGCGGACACGGCAGCGTCGGCGGCCATGCCGAGGTCGGCGTCGGGGAGCACGATCATGTGGTTCTTGGCGCCGCCGAGGGCCTGGACCCGCTTGCCGGCGCGGGTTCCGTTCTCATAGACGGCCTTGGCGATGGGCGTGGAGCCGACGAAGCTGACGGCCGCGACGTCGTCGTGCTCGATCAGCGCGTTGACCGTGTCGGGGCCACCCTGGACGACGGTGAAGACGCCGTCGGGCAGGCCGGCCTGCTTCCACAGCTCGGCGAGCAGCAGCGAGGGGGAGGGGTCACGCTCGCTGGGCTTGAGGATGAACGCGTTGCCGGCGGCGATCGCGGTGGTGCACATCCACAGCGGCACCATGGCCGGGAAGTTGAAGGGCGTGATGCCGACGACGACGCCGAGGGCCTCGCGGACGGTGCGCACGTCGATGCCGGTGGAGACCTCGGCGGAATAGCTGCCCTTGAGGTGCTCGGCGATGCCGACGGCGTAGTCGACGTTGTCGAGGCCGCGGGCGACCTCGCCGGCCGCGTCGTCGAGGACCTTGCCGTGCTCGGCGGTGATCGCCGCGGCCAGCTCGTCCTGGTGGCTGCGGACGAGCTCGCGGAAGGCGAACAGGATCTGGGTACGCCGAGCGAGGCTCGTGCGACCCCACGACCGTGCCGCCTCGGCTGCGGAGGCCACCGCACGGTCGACGAGTGCGCCGTCGGCGAGCTGGAGCTGGCCGCTGACCTCGCCGGTGGCGGGGTTGAAGACGGGCTGGGTGCGGGCGTCGGGGACGGTCGCGGTGGCGCCGTCGATCCAGTGGCTGATCGTGGTCATGTTGCTGACGGTAGGCGCCCGAGCCACCTGCTGCGTAGGATCAAACTGTCGCCGAATCGGCGACTGCGATTACAGAATGGAAATGCCGATGTTCCCCCGCCTGGCCGAGGTCCTCGCCCTGCCCGAGGTGCAGCGCGGCGACCCCGTCGTCCTCGCCGGCGCCGCCCACCTCGACCGCGCGGTGCGGTGGGTGCACGTTGCCGAGCTCGTCGACATCGCCCCGCTCCTGCAGGGCGACGAGCTCCTGCTCAACACCGGCATCCTGCTGCCGTCGACGGACAAGGGACTGCGGTCCTATGTCGCAGGTCTCGCCTCGGTCGGACTCGCCGGCCTGGCCATCGAGCTCGGCCGCCGGTTCACCGACCGGCTCCCCGCGGCGCTGATCGAGGCCGCCGAGGAGCACGACCTGCCGCTGATCGCCTTCCGGCGCGAGACCTCCTTCGTCGCCATCACCCAGGCCGTTCACCAGATCGTCGTCAACGCCCAGATGGCCGAACTGCAGGCCTCCGAGGAGGCGCACCGCGCGTTCACCCACCTCACCCTGACGCGCGCCCGTCCGCAACAGGTCGTCGATCTCGTCTCCGAGATGGCCGACCAGCCGGTGGTCTTCGAGAACCTCGTCCATCACGTCATCGCCTACAACACTGCAGGCCGCGACCACGACGCCGTGATCGGCGACTGGGAGCGCCGCTCCCGCAACGCCCGCATGCTCGGAGCGAAGGGCTGGCAGGGCGTCGACGTCGGCCCCGAGACCGGCCGCTTCGGCCGTCTCGTGCTGCTGGCCGACGAGCCCACCTCCCGTCAGCGGATGCTCCTCGAACGCGGCGCCACCGCCCTCGCCATGGGGCGCCTCATCGACCGCGACGCCCAGAACCTCGAGCTCCAGGCCCACCGCACCCTGCTCACCGAGCTCGCCGCGGGCGTCGAGGTCCCCCACCTCGGTGCCCGACTCACCTCCCTCGGCCTGCGCTGGAAGGGCCGCCACGTCACCGGCCTCGCCGTCCGCCTCCAGGGTGACGCCGGCGAGCTCCGTGCGGCCGCCTCCGACCTGTTGGACGAGCTGCGCGTTCGGCGTACCAGCGGGTTGGTGGGGCCCGTCGACGACGAACACCTCGTCGCCCTCATCGCCCATGCTCCCGGCGCCGCCGACGGTGTCATCGACCGGCTGGTCCAACGCCTCGCTCGCACCGGCGCCCGGCTCGTCGTCGGCGTCGGCACCCCGGTCGACGACGTCCAAGGAGCCGGTACGACGGGCGCGGGGGCCAGCGTCCGGGAGGCGATCGTCGTCGCCGACTCCGCCGCACCCGTCGCCCCGGGCGATCCCCTGCGCGCCGTACGCCTCTATGACCTGCGTCTGCGCGGCCTGCTCCACCTGCTGCGCCAGGATCCACGCGTCCAGCAGTACGTCGAACGCGAGCTCGGCACCCTGCTCGCCCACGACGCGCAGACCGGCGAACAGCTCACCGAGACCCTCGCCGCCCACTGCCGCACCGGCGGCAACAAGGTCCGCACCGCGGAGATCTGCCACATCTCCCGACCGGCGCTCTATGCCCGGCTCAACCGGATCGGCCAGATCGTCGACATCGACCTGGCCGACCCGGAGAACCTGCTCGCCCTCCATGTCGCGCTGCTCGCGCGTGAGGTGATGAGCGCTGGCTGAGGCGTTGATTCCGCCGGTTCGGTGGGCGGTCAACGTCGATGAGGCACCGGTGAGCGGCCGGCACCACTTCAACCGGCAGCGACGAGGGACGTTCGGCGGTGGGCACAGCCCCGCGGTCGGCTTGCTGCCGGCATCACTGACAACAATCGTGCGGGCAGCATGGTTGTGACCGTTCCAGATGCCGTTCGAGTGTCACGACCGTGCTGCACGCACGGTTGTTGTAGAACAAGGGTGCTGCCGGTCCGGAATTCGACCGCCGTGCCGGTACCCGCCGCGGGCCTCATCGTTGCTGCCGGTTGAAGCTGTGCCGGCCGCCCACCCGCAGCCTGGGGACTCCTCGCGTCAGCCGACGTTGAGGAAGTCGGCCGGCAGGACCACCGGATGCTCCTTGTCCAGACCCTTGATCGGGGTGTCGACGCAGTCACCCGCGGTGTCGCAGCGGCGCATGGTGCCGGTGTCGTCGTCGACCTGGCCGACCAGTTCGCCGTTGAGTGTCCAGCTGCTGAGTCCGGTGATGCCGGGCAGGTCCACCGATGGGTCGTCGATGATGGATTCGATGCTGGCGGTGGAGCCGGCGTCATTGAAGCGGACGACGAGAGCGTAGGACCCGTCGGGGTCGAGGGTCGCGGTCGAGATCTGGCGCCCCAGGTCCTTGATGACGGCGCCGGTCCCGGCATCGACGATGCTCCACCGTCCGTCGTCGTCCATCGAGAGGCCCACCCCGTTGTGCACGTCCACCGGCGAGAACGGCACCTGCTCGACGTCGTCGGTGCGCCAGTCGATCCGCTGCGCCGTGCGCTGGTCGGTCCCGACGTACGCAAGGTCGCCGTCGAGCTGGACCTCCTGGACGCCCGACTTGCCGCCCTCGGGGACCTCGCCGGGGAGGTCGACCGTGACGGCGGCGAGTTCGGTGTCCTTGTTCACGTCCCAGACGTGGACCACACCCTTGTTGACCAACGGCTCCAGCCACGCCACCCGCGCGTTGGAGGTGTCGCCGGAGATCATCAATGCGTCGGAGGGGATGGACAGCGGCCTCTGGTTGCCGCTCGGCTCGAGCAGGGTGGCCGGATTGTCGGTGCCTGCCTGCGAGGCCACCACGCCGACGGAGGTTTGGGCCAGATGCGTGACGGTGCCGGGCAGATCGAACTGCGCAGACCCCACGGTGACGGTCCTGTCGACGGCCCACGCGCCGTACATGCGGTAGGCGACGAGAGCCTCGGACTCGTCGTCCTTCTGGTTCGCGACGTGTGAATCGGCCTTGCCGTCCTCACCCAGCCCGTTGACGACGTACCCCCCGATCCCGACGGCGGCGACGATGCTGAGGGAGGCGGCCGCGATTCACGACGGGCGACCGCTAGCCGGGGAGCGGCCCGGGGCCGCGATGCCACGGGTGTCGGGATGCGGAAGGGGCACGGAGTCGGCGGTTTGACGCACCGGGGCATGGA